>NZ_PTRV01000014.1:0-114145 GCF_002965285.1 Escherichia sp. MOD1-EC5990
TTTTTCGTCTTGCGACGTTAAGAATCCGTATCTTCGAGTGCCCACACAGATTGTCTGATAAATTGTTAAAGAGCAGTGCCGCTTCGCTTTTTCTCAGCGGCGCGGGGTGTGCATAATACGCTTTCCCGCTACAGAGTCAAGCATTTTTTTGCTTTTCTCTGTTGAGATTCTCAGGAGAACCCCGCTGACCCGGCGGCGTGTTTGCCGTTGTTCCGTGTCAGTGGTGGCGCATTATAGGGAGTTATTCCGGCCTGACAAGAGGAAATTTAAAATAATTTTCCGACCGCGCATTTTTTCAGCAAAAGCCCCGTTAATGTGCCATAAAACAAGCAATTTGCCGTTTTTGCAACCGTAATCACACTTCCTGGTGGCATACTAAGGAGGAATAAAAAGAAAAAGGAAGATTAGTAATGCCTTTAAGCGCACAACAGTTAGCTGCACAGAAAAACCTTTCGTATGTTCTGGCTGAGAAGCTGGCGCAACGGATCTTAAAAGGTGAATATGAACCCGGCACCATTTTGCCTGGTGAGATTGAGCTGGGCGAGCAATTTGGAGTGAGTCGTACAGCGGTACGCGAAGCGGTTAAAACGTTAACGGCAAAAGGGATGGTTTTACCGCGACCACGAATTGGTACCCGGGTCATGCCACAATCAAACTGGAATTTTCTTGATCAGGAATTGCTTACCTGGTGGATGACAGAAGAGAACTTTCATCAGGTCATCGATCACTTTCTGGTTATGCGTATCTGTCTGGAGCCGCAAGCTTGCCTACTGGCTGCAACGGTTGGCACCGCGGAACAGAAGGCGCATCTCAATACGTTAATGGCCGAAATGGTGGCATTAAAAGAGAACTTTCGCCGTGAACGCTGGATTGAGGTCGATATGGCCTGGCATGAGCATATCTATGAAATGAGCGCCAATCCGTTTTTGACCTCATTCGCCTCGCTCTTCCATTCGGTTTATCACACTTACTTCACGTCAATTACCAGCGACACAGTGATAAAGCTGGATCTGCACCAGGCGATTGTTGATGCGATTATCCAAAGCGATGGCGACGCGGCATTTAAAGCTTGTCAGGCGCTGCTACGCTCACCTGATAAGTGACACCCCGATAACAGGACATTGAATGAGCGATAAAAAGAAGCGCAGTATGGCGGGTTTGCCGTGGATCGCGGCGATGGCCTTCTTCATGCAGGCACTTGATGCCACTATTCTGAATACCGCCTTACCCGCAATCGCTCATAGCCTTAATCGTTCTCCTCTCGCGATGCAATCAGCCATCATCAGTTACACGCTGACGGTGGCGATGCTTATTCCGGTAAGCGGATGGCTAGCCGATCGCTTCGGTACGCGTCGCATATTTACCCTTGCCGTGAGTCTGTTCACATTGGGTTCTCTGGCCTGCGCACTTTCTAACTCGCTACCACAGCTGGTTGTCTTCCGGGTTATTCAGGGGATAGGCGGCGCAATGATGATGCCTGTTGCTCGGCTGGCCTTACTGCGTGCTTATCCTCGTAATGAGCTTCTTCCTGTATTGAATTTTGTCGCCATGCCGGGTCTGGTGGGGCCAATTTTAGGCCCCGTACTTGGCGGCGTGCTGGTCACCTGGGCAACCTGGCACTGGATATTTTTAATCAATATCCCCATAGGTATTGCCGGCCTTCTTTACGCGCGCAAACATATGCCCAATTTCACCACCGCACGACGCAGATTCGATATCACTGGCTTTTTGCTGTTTGGCCTCAGCCTTGTTCTCTTCTCAAGCGGAATAGAGCTATTCGGTGAAAAGATTGTCGCCAGTTGGATTGCCTTGACGGTAATTGTCACCAGCATCGGGTTACTGCTTCTCTATATTCTCCATGCACGACGCACGCTAAACCCATTAATTTCATTAGATTTATTTAAAACCCGCACTTTCTCGATCGGTATAGTAGGCAATATTGCAACCCGTCTGGGGACCGGCTGTGTACCGTTCCTTATGCCATTGATGTTACAGGTAGGATTTGGTTATCAGGCGTTTATTGCCGGCTGTATGATGGCACCGACAGCATTAGGTTCCATTATTGCAAAATCGATGGTTACCCAAGTCTTACGTCGTCTGGGCTATCGCCATACGTTAGTGGGGATCACGGTAATTATTGGGCTAATGATCGCTCAGTTCTCTTTGCAATCACCAGCAATGGCGATATGGATGCTGATCTTGCCGTTGTTTATATTAGGGATGGCTATGTCGACGCAATTTACCGCGATGAATACCATCACACTTGCCGATCTGACCGATGACAACGCCAGCAGCGGTAACAGTGTTCTGGCGGTCACGCAGCAACTGTCTATCAGTTTAGGCGTTGCTGTAAGTGCGGCCGTCCTTCGCGTTTATGAAGGGATGGAAGGCACAACGACTGTCGAACAATTCCACTATACGTTTATCACAATGGGCATTATTACTGTTGCTTCAGCAGCAATGTTCATGCTTCTGAAAACAACCGATGGTAATAATTTGATCAAAAGACAGCGTAAATCTAAGCCGAACCGCGTTCCATCAGAATCGGAGTAAGTTGTAATCGTTGTTGCTGAAGGGTCGGTTGGGTTATCCGATGGATGAGTACATCAATCGCCAGCTCCCCCAGTTCATCTTTCGGTTGATGGATAGTGGTTAATGGTGGCGTCATAAAGCTTGCCAGTTCGATATCGTCATAGCCAATCACCGCGATATCCTGCGGAACCTGTAACTCTGCCTGATATAGCGCCTGGTAAACGCCAACAGCCATAGCGTCATTTCCGGTAAAGACGGCCTGAGGACGCAGCGGATGTGATAACAGTTGGCGCATAGCGTCAAACCCGCCATTAAATTCAAAATCACCAGTGACTTCATAGCCATCAGGAATGTTGAGACCCGCACGTTTCATCGCCGCCCGATAACCTTCCAACCGCAGGCGCGCCGGAGTTTTATCCAGCGGGCCGGTAATACAGGCGATACGGGTATGACCTTTATCGATCAGATATTGCGTTGCTAAGTCTCCGCCCAGCAACGAGTTATCCTGTATAAGATCGCTGTCGCCATCGAACGGTGCCCAGTCCATCATCACGGTAGGCACTGTCGGATAACGTTGCATGATTTCACGCGAAGGCTGATGCGTTTCGGTGCACAGTAACAGCAAGCCATCAACGCGTTTTTGCATCAGCGTTTCCAGATTGCGATTCATCCGCTGTTCATCGCCTTCGGTATTGCAAAGGACAAGACTATAACCGCGTTCGAAGCAGCTGCGTTCAACGCCACGCACCAGTTCAGAATAGAAAGGATTGGTACTGGCAGTGATCAACATGCCAATGGTATGTGTTTGATTGAGTTTGAGGCTACGCGCCAGAGCTGATGGCGCGTAATTGAGTTCTTTAATCGCCGCTTCAACTTTGGCGGTAATCGCTTCACTGACGAAGCGATCTTTATTGATAACGTGAGAAACTGTTGAGGTAGAAACGCCCGCCAGGCGGGCAACATCTTTCATTGTAGCCAAGCGTCACCTCTGCCTGTCTAAAAATGCGTCGATCTCTTCACGCCACGGTACGGAAGGTTGTGCGCCTTTACGTGTTACTGCAATCGCAGCGGCGGCATGGGCAAAACGAATCGCCTCTGGCAATGTTTTTTCTTCCAGCAACGCCGTGATTAACGCGCCGTTAAAAGTATCTCCGGCAGCAATGGTATCGACAGCCTGCACCCGGAATCCAGGAACGCGCTGACCTTCACCATTCACGCTAGCCCATACACCACGACTTCCTAAAGTAATCAGTACAGTACGGATACCTTTTTCATGCAGTACCTGCGCCGCTTTCGCTGCATCTTCATCATTTTCAACACGAATATCGGTGAGCTTTTCTGCTTCCGTTTCGTTTGGCGTAATAATGTCCACCAGTTCCAGCAGTTCGTCAGGAAGTTCGCGAGCCGGAGCCGGGTTAAGCGCAACGATAGTCTTATTTTGATGGGCGATTTTCGCCGCTGCCATCACACTTTCGAGTGGTGATTCCAGCTGCATTAATAATGCCGATGCGTTAGCAATACGCTCACGTTGCGCCTCCACCAGCGCAGGGGAAAGGGCTGCGTTAGCGCCGGCATGAATACCAATGACATTCTCACCTTCGCCATTAACAAAAATCAGCGCCACACCTGTTGATTCGCCTTTGATCACGCTCACCGGAGAAATATCGATGTTATCAGTGGCGAGCTGCTGGCGAACGCTCTCACCAATACTGTCATCACCCGTACAGGCAATAAACGCGATATTCGCACCGCTACGCCCAGCAGCCACTGCCTGATTCGCGCCTTTGCCGCCAAATGCAACCTGATAGTGGTTACCGGTTACGGTTTCGCCTGGAGTAGGAAAAGATTGAAGATTAAGAATGTGGTCAGCATTAATGCTGCCAAGAACAACGAGGCTGCCTGCGTTTTGCATATTCGGGATGTCCATAAAATGCGCCACCGTGTTAGGGTGGCGCGTGCCCTGCTTTTCTTTATTTTACACGTACATCTGTCGATGACGTATTTATGTCACCATCAGGTCATACAACCTGATTAAAACTACTGCTTAACAACCAGTTTCAGATCAACCGGATACTTAGCCTGAACTTTCTCGCCTTTCAGCACTTTATCGGCGGTTTCGACGCCTTTCGCGCCAATCTGATCGGGTAGCTGAGCGATAGTCGCTGCTAGTTTGCCATCATTCACCGCTTTTTCGCCATCCGGTGTACCGTCAAATCCGACGACCATCACATCCGATTTACCAGCAGTTTGCAGTGCGCGCAGCGCGCCCAGCGCCATTTCATCATTCTGCGCGAACACAGCCTGAACATCCGGATGAGCGGTCAACAGGTTCTGCATTACGTTCAAACCTTTGGTGCGGTCAAAGTCCGCTGGCTGGCTGGCAAGAACATTAAACTTGTGAGCAGCAACGGCCTGCTGGAAACCTTCGCCACGCTCACGAGCTGCGGAGGTACCGGCAATGCCTTGCAGCTCGATAACTTTGGCACCTTCACCCGCTTTCTTCGCGATATAATCACCCGCGATTTTGCCGCCCAGTACGTTATCAGAAGCAATGTGGCTCACCACTTCACCTTTCGTGGCCTGGCGGTCAAGAGTGATAACCGGGATGTTCGCCTGGTTAGCCATCTTCACAGCATTACCCACTGCGTCGGAGTCGGTCGGGTTAATTAGCAGAATTTTGGTGCCGCGAACGGTTAAGTCCTGCACGTTCGCCAGCTCTTTCGCCGGGTTATTCTGGGAGTCCAGCACCACCAGGTTATAGCCGAGTTTATCCGCCTCTTTCTGCGCGCCATCTTTCAGCGATACAAAGAACGGGTTGTTAAGCGTGGAAACCACCAGCGCGATGGTGTCTTTTGCCATCGCATTCGCACTGACGGTGGCGCTTAGCGCAACAGCGGAAACCAGGGTAGCCAGTTTTTTCATGTTCATATTCAAGATGTCCTGTAGTCGTTATTACTGTTTTTTGTTGTCTACCAGCACCGCCAGCAAAATCACCACCGCTTTGACGATCATCTGGTAATAGGAGGAAACACCTAACAAATTCAATCCATTATTAAGGAAGCCAAGAATTAATGCGCCGATCAACGTCCCAACAATGCGACCTTTTCCGCCCGCCAGACTCGTACCGCCCAGAACCACCGCAGCAATAGCATCCAGCTCATAGCCAGTTCCCGCAGTGGGTTGTGCGGAGGAGAGACGCGCCACTTCAATGATCCCGGCCAGCGATGCCAGCAGACCACAAAGAGAATAGACGATGATTTTGATTTTATTGACGTTGATACCAGAAAGACGCGTAGCCGCTTCGTTGCCGCCCAGCGCGTAGATGTAACGCCCCAAACGTGTGTGATGCAGCATGTACCAGGCCGCGAGGAACACAATCCCCATGATCCAGACTGGCGTCGGTACGCCCAGCGGACGACCAATACCAAACCAGCCGAACAGATCGGCGTTCTCAGTAAAGCCGGTATTCACTGGGCTACCGTTGGTATAAACCATGGTCACGCCGCGCAGTAAAAGCATCATAACCAGCGTAGCGATAAACGCCTGGACGCGACCTTTCGCTACAATCACCCCGGTTACCGCACCAATAGCGGCACCTAACGCGAGAGCGGCAGCGACAGCCACCAGCGCATTGACTTCAATGCCGACGATAGATGCAGCCACTGCGCCAGTCAGCGCCAACAGAGAACCTACCGACAAGTCGATGCCCGACGTCAGGATCACCAGCGTCATCCCGACCGCCATAATGGCGTTCACCGAGGTTTGCTGGAGAATATTGAATAAGTTATTGATGGTGAAAAAGTTCGGGCTTAACGTCGAGACAATCGCGATCAGCACCAGCAGAGCGATAAGCGATTTCTGCTCCATCAGCCACGCTTTCGTGAAATAACGGCGACCAGAGACAGTCTGGGTTGTCATTTTTTTACTCCTGATTCACGCGATTAAGCTTGCCCACAGCGGCAGCCATTAACACTTCCTGGGTGGCCTGCTCACGAGTAAATTCCCCGCTGAGATGCCCTTCATGCATGACGATGATGCGATCGCTCATGCCTAATACTTCTGGCATCTCCGATGACACCAGAATGATGCTCAAGCCATCGGCTTTGAACTGGTTAATCAGTTGATAGATCTCTTTTTTCGCACCAACATCTACGCCACGGGTAGGTTCATCAAGAATCAACACTTTGGGGCGTGTCATCAGTCCACGGGCAATCGCCACTTTTTGCTGATTGCCACCGGAGAGCAAACCAATTGCCTGTTCCATCGACGGCGTTTTCACATTAAACAGACGAATAAAATCACTCACTGCCTGCTGTTCATCGGCATGCTTCAAACTGCCGCCAGTACGGCTAAAGTAACGCAGCGCAGTCAGCGACATATTCTCTTTTACTGACATGCCCAGCACTAAACCGTCACGTTTACGGTCTTCAGAGATATACACAATGCCGTTTGCCAGGCCATCCTGCGGTGAACGGGTAACGACTTCATGCCCATCCAGGGTGACGTAACCGCTGGTGCGCGGCAGTGCGCCGTAGAGCACTTTCATCAGTTCGGTACGACCTGCGCCCATCAAACCAGAGACGCCAAGAATTTCGCCTTTGCGTAAGGTAAATGAAACATCATTAACGCCAGGTCCGCAGAGATTATCGACTTTCAGGCGGATATCGCCCGGCGCTTTGTCCAGGTGTGGATATTGATCTTCCAGCTTGCGGCCCACCATCATCTCAATCAGCGAATCTTCGGTCAGTGATGCCACTTCGCGCTCAGCAATAAATTGCCCGTCACGAAAAACAGTAACGTCATCGCAAATTTCGAAGATTTCTTTCATGCGGTGGGAGATATAGACAATACCGCGGCCTTGCGATTTCAGCTCGCGGATGACGCGGAACAGGGATTCGGTTTCGGTATCGGTCAGCGCATCGGTCGGTTCATCCATAATGATGACTTTCGACTCAAAGCTCAGCACTTTTGCAATTTCAACCATTTGCTGGTCACCGATGGAAAGATCGCCCACCAGCTTGTCACTTTTAAAACGCAGGTTAAGTTTAGCCAGCAATTTATCCGCTTCGGCATACATGGTTTTCCAGTCAATTTTGCCAAAGCGATTAACAAACTCACGACCGAGGAAAATGTTTTCGGCAATGGTTAACTGCGGGATCAGGTTCAGTTCCTGATGGATGATTCCAATGCCGGCTTCCTGGGAGGATTTCGGCCCGGTAAACGTTGTTTCTTTCCCCAGCCATAAAAGCGTACCGGCATCGCGAGTATAGATACCAGTAAGCACTTTCATCATGGTGGATTTACCCGCGCCGTTTTCGCCCACCAGCGCCATCACGCGGCCAGGATAGACATTTAACGCTGCGCCCGAGAGGGCTTTTACGCCCGGGAAGGCTTTATCGATGCCTTTAAGCTGAAGTAATGCTTCCATGGCGGCCTCAGAACGTCACGCCAGCACAGAGAATGATATTCGCATACGGAGAACATTCTCCGCTGCGAATTACCGCCTGACTTTCTGCGGTTTGTTGTTTGAATTGTTCATGCGTGGTGTAACGAATTTCAATGGTATTTCCCTGGTGTTTTTGCAGCTGCTCAAGGTGAGTGAGCAACGTTTCGTGGAGTTGCGGATTATGTTGTTTGATCTCTTCCGCGATAATGGCAGCCTCGACCTGCATTTCATTTGTGACGACGCCCAGCACCTGCATAAAAGAAGGTACCCCCTGGGTTAATGCCATATCGATACGCGTTGTACTTTTGGGGATGGGTAAACCAGCATCACACACCACCAGCGTATCGGTATGTCCCAGACGGGAGATCACCGAAGAAATATCAGAATTAAGAACGGTGCCTTTTTTCATTTTTTTCTCCATCAGCGAAACGTTTCGCTGACCCGCAGTTTAATCCTGAGTGAGTTGGGAAAACCATCGTGACGTTACGGAAATGTGATCAACATCGAAACGTTTTACATGGTGATTAACCATGAAAACAAAAACGCCCCCTTATGGAGAAAGGAGGCGTCTGGCGTTAAATTTCGACCTGAGTACCCAGTTCGATAACCCTGTTTGGTGGGATTTCAAATTGATCCGGCGCACGCAGCGCATTACGTTGCAGCAGCAAGTATAGCTTGCCGCGCAGACGCAAATACCACGGGCGTTTGCCGAGGATCAACGACTCATGCGACATAAAGAAGGAGGTTTCCATCATCCGGCAACTTAACCCTTCCAGACCACAGCGGTGGAAAACTTCTTCCACGTTTGGCGTTTCCCGCCATCCATAACTTGCCACCACGCGCCAGAAAGTGGGCGACAGTTGTTCAATCTGTACCCGACGGACGTTATGGACATATGGCGCGTCTTCAGTGCGCAGAGTTAACAGAATCACCCGCTCATGCAACACCTTGTTATGTTTCAGGTTATGCATCAGTGCAAAGGGAATGACGTTGATTGCACGCGACATATACACCGCGGTCCCTGGCACGCGAACGGGCGGTGATTTCTCCAGCGAAGCAATCATCGCTTCCAGAGAGTTGCCATGTTCATGCATCCGCCGCAGCAAGCGGAAACGCTCGCTCTTCCAGGTAGTCATCACGATAAACATTACCGTACCGAGACTCAGTGGCAACCAGCCGCCTGATAGCAGTTTATCGAGGTTAGCGGTGAACAATGGAATATCAACACAAAGGAAAGCAATCAGGATCAGCGCAACAAAATACTTATTCCAGTGCCAGTTCTGACGTGCCACGGTAGTTGAGAGAATAGACGTCAGTACCATGGTTCCGGTCACCGCAATCCCGTACGCCGCCGCCAGGTTGCTGGAGTGCTCAAAGCTGACGATCACAATCACGACCGCGACATAGAGCATCCAGTTCACAAACGGAATATAGATTTGCCCAGACTCCATTTCGGAGGTGTGAATAATGCGCATCGGCGACAAATATCCCAGACGTACCGCCTGACGCGTCAATGAGAAGACGCCAGAGATAACGGCCTGCGAGGCAATTACCGTCGCCAGTGCGGCGATGATCAGCAGCGGGATCAGCGCCCAGTCCGGTGCCAACAGGAAGAACGGGTTCTTAATCGCTTCCGGGTTCTTTAACAACAGCGCTCCCTGACCGAAGTAATTAAGAGTTAAGGAAGGCAATACGACGGTGAACCACGCCAGACGAATCGGGAACTTACCAAAGTGCCCCATATCAGCATACAGCGCCTCTACCCCCGTAATCGACAGCACCACTGCCCCTAATGCAATAAAAGAAACCGTTTTGTATTCAAGGAAGAAATGCACCGCCCACATCGGATTCAGCGCATGCAGCACTTCCGGGTTAGCAATAATGCTACGTAACCCCAGTACTGCCAGAATCAAAAACCAGGTCAGCATGATCGGCGCAAACAGCTTACCGACCATAGCCGTGCCATTTTTTTGAATCATAAATAGTAAAGTGAGAACGATGATTGAGAGGGGAACTATCCAGGTATCCAGCTGCGGGGCGACGATTTCCAGACCTTCAATGGCAGACATCACCGAAATAGCGGGTGTTATGACGACTTCACCATAGAAAAAGCTGCCGCCGATTAGCCCCATAATCACCAGCATTGATGTGGTTCGCGCCGACGTATTACGCCCGGCAAGCGACATCAACGTCAGGATCCCCCCCTCACCGGCGTTATCTGCCCGCATCACGAAGGTGAGATATTTAATGGAAACCACAAAGATTAGCAGCCAGAAGATCAGCGATAAAAAGCCAAACACGGCATCGCGTTCAACGCCAAAACCAAACTGGCCGGACAAACATTCACGAAGTGTATATAACGGGCTGGTACCAATATCGCCGTAGACAACTCCAATCGCCGCGAGGGTAATCGCGGGCAATGATTGCTTATTATCAGTGCTCATAGACTAGTCTTTCGTTGAAATATGAAATGTGTGCTTAGTCCCTTGGCCCACAAAAAAGCGCACAGTATGCACGATTAACGGCAAAATCGTACTCCTAAATGCGGCCACATTAACCTGGCTCAAAGAAAAATAGACCTCTTTTGAGACTATTTTAGCCACCAGCAAGAAACGTCTATACTCGCAATTTACGCAGAACTTTTGACGAAAGGACGCCACTTCATTATGGCTCACCCTCATTTATTAGCGGAAAGAATTTCCCGCCTGAGCAGTTCGCTGGAAAAGGGGCTTTATGAACGTAGCCACGCCATCCGCTTGTGTTTATTAGCGGCATTAAGTGGTGAAAGTGTGTTCCTCCTTGGCCCGCCAGGCATTGCCAAAAGTTTGATCGCTCGGCGCTTAAAATTCGCCTTTCAGAATGCCCGCGCGTTTGAATATCTGATGACCCGCTTCTCCACGCCGGAAGAAGTTTTTGGTCCCCTTTCTATTCAGGCGCTAAAAGATGAAGGGCGCTATGAACGTTTAACCAGCGGTTACCTGCCGGAAGCAGAAATCGTCTTTCTTGATGAGATCTGGAAAGCGGGCCCGGCAATTCTTAATACCTTGCTCACCGCCATTAACGAGCGCCAGTTCCGCAACGGTGCACACGTAGAAAAAATCCCGATGCGTCTGCTGGTAGCGGCCTCCAACGAGCTGCCGGAAGCAGACAGCAGCCTGGAAGCGTTATATGACCGTATGCTGATTCGTCTGTGGTTAGATAAAGTGCAGGATAAAGCGAATTTCCGCTCCATGCTGACCAGTCAACAGGATGAAAATGACAATCCGGTTCCTGCCTCCTTGCAGGTCACTGATGAAGAATATGAACGCTGGCAGAAAGAGATTGGTGAAATTACGCTGCCCGATCATGTATTTGAGCTGATTTTTATGCTGCGCCAGCAACTGGATAAATTACCGGATGCGCCTTATGTCTCGGATCGTCGCTGGAAAAAAGCGATCCGCTTATTGCAGGCCAGCGCCTTTTTTAGCGGTCGCAGTGCTGTTGCCCCGGTAGATCTCATTTTGCTGAAAGATTGCCTGTGGTATGACGCGCAAAGCCTGAATTTGATACAACAACAAATTGATGTATTGATGACCGGTCATGCCTGGCAACAGCAAGGGATGTTGACCCGCCTGGGCGCGATTGTGCAACGTCACCTGCAACTACAGCAGCAACAAAGCGATAAAACAGCCTTAACGGTAATTCGTCTGGGCGGCATTTTCAGCCGTCGTCAGCAGTATCAACTCCCTGTTAACGTTACTGCTTCCACTCTGACTCTGCTGCTGCAAAAACCGTTAAAACTGCATGATATGGAAGTGGTTCATATATCCTTTGAGCGTAGCGCGCTGGAACAGTGGCTGAGCAGAGGTGGTGAAATTCGCGGCAAACTGAACGGTATTGGCTTTGCCCAGAAACTGAATCTGGAAGTTGATAGCGCCCAACATCTTGTCGTACGCGATGTAAGTTTACAAGGCAGTACGCTGGCGCTTCCCGGTTCATCGGCTGAAGGTCTGCCAGGTGAAATAAAACAACAACTGGAAGAGCTTGAAAGCGACTGGCGCAAGCAACACGCTTTATTCAGCGAACAGCAAAAATGTCTGTTTATCCCTGGCGACTGGTTAGGTCGCATTGAAGCCAGCCTACAGGATGTCGGCACCCAGATTCGCCAGGCACAACAATGCTAACGCTGGATACGCTTAATGTGATGCTAGCCGTCAGCGAAGAGGGATTGATCGAAGAGATGATCATCGCGCTGCTGGCCTCACCGCAGCTGGCAGTCTTCTTTGAAAAATTCCCACGACTGAAGGCGGCAATCACTGATGATGTTCCCCGCTGGCGTGAGGCGCTGCGCAGTCGGCTGAAAGATGCCCGAGTCCCGCCGGAACTCACCGAAGAGGTGATGTGCTATCAGGAAAGCCAGCTCCTCTCCACGCCGCAGTTTATTGTGCAGCTACCACAGATCCTGGACTTACTGCATCGTCTGAATTCCCCATGGGCAGAACAAGCCCGACAGTTGGTTGATGCTAACAGCACGATCACTTCAGCGTTACACACACTTTTTCTCCAGCGTTGGCGTTTAAGTCTGATCGTGCAAGCAACGACGTTAAATCAACAGCTATTAGAAGAAGAACGCGAACAACTGTTGAGTGAGGTTCAGGAACGCATGACGCTGAGCGGGCAACTTGAACCGATTCTCGCAGATAACAATACCGCAGCTGGTCGTCTGTGGGATATGAGCGCCGGTCAGCTTAAACGTGGTGACTATCAGTTGATTGTGAAATACGGTGAATTTCTTAACGAACAGCCGGAACTGAAACGCCTGGCAGAACAGTTGGGGCGTTCCCGGGAAGCCAAATCAATACCGCGCAACGATGCGCAGATGGAAACCTTCCGCACCATGGTGCGCGAACCGGCGACAGTTCCTGAGCAGGTTGATGGTCTGCAACAAAGCGACGATATTTTACGTCTCCTGCCGCCAGAACTGGCGACACTGGGGATAACGGAACTGGAGTATGAGTTTTACCGTCGGCTGGTGGAAAAACAGTTGCTCACCTATCGCCTGCACGGTGAGTCGTGGCGTGAAAAAGTGATCGAACGCCCGGTGGTGCATAAAGATTACGACGAACAGCCGCGCGGACCGTTTATTGTCTGCGTGGATACTTCCGGCTCAATGGGCGGCTTTAATGAACAGTGTGCGAAAGCGTTCTGCCTGGCCTTGATGCGCATTGCTCTCGCTGAAAACCGGCGCTGCTATATTATGCTATTTTCCACCGAGATCGTCCGTTATGAGCTTTCAGGCCCACAAGGCATCGAACAAGCAATCCGTTTTTTAAGCCAGCAGTTTCGTGGCGGTACCGATCTTGCCAGTTGTTTCCGCGCCATTATGGAACGCTTGCAAAGTCGGGAGTGGTTTGACGCCGATGCGGTGGTGATTTCTGATTTTATCGCCCAGCGGTTGCCTGACGACGTGACGAGCAAAGTGAAAGAGTTGCAGCGGGTACATCAGCATCGCTTTCATGCCGTGGCGATGTCGGCACATGGCAAACCCGGCATCATGCGCATTTTCGATCATATCTGGCGCTTTGATACCGGGATGCGAAGCCGCCTGCTCAGACGCTGGCGGCGATAAACAATTACAGCAGAGAAGGGACGCTCTCGCGAACAGCTGCCGGCCATACACCACACTGAACCTGGCCGATATGTGGCAGTTGCAGCAGCAGCATGGTCAAACGAGACTGCCCGATACCGCCGCCGATGGTCTGCGGCATTTCACCGCGCAGCAGCGCCTGATGCCACTCCAGCTGCAGACGATCTTCATCACCGGTCAGCGCCAGCTGATGTTTCAACGTATCGGCATCCACGCGAATCCCCATGGAAGAAAGCTCAAACGCATCTTCCAGTACCGGGTTCCATACCAGAATATCGCCGTTCAGACCCGCATGGCCCAGCTCTGACGGGGTGCTCCAGTCATCATAATCCGGTGCGCGCACGTCGTGACGATGACCATCACTCAACTTGCCGCCAATCCCGACGAGGAATACCGCGCCAAGATCTTTCGCAATCGCCCGCTCACGTCCTTTGGCATCGAGATCCGGATAACGAGCCAGTAACTCCTGGCTGTGTACGAAGTGGATCTGATCCGGCAGGAACGGTGCCAGGCCAAACTCTTCGCTAACCGCAGCTTCGGTTGCTTTAATTCCCGCCCAGATCGCCTCTACTGTGCTTTTCAGAGTCGAGAATTGACGCTCGCCGTCGCCCATTACGCGTTCCCAGTCCCACTGGTCAACATAGACCGAGTGCAACGGGGAAAGACGGTCTTCATCGGGGCGAAGGGCTTTCATGTGCGTGTACAGCCCTTCGCCCGCGCTGAAGTCGTGTTGCCCTAAGGTCTGACGTTTCCACTTCGCCAGTGAATGAACCACTTCGAACTGGGCATCAGGCAGAGCTTTCACTTTTACCTGCACCGCTTTTTCACAGCCCGACAAGTTATCCTGCGTGCCATCCCCCACACGGCTAAGAATCGGCGCCTGGACTTCAATCAGCCCCAGACGTTCTTCCAGTTGACGAGAAAAGTGAGATTTCACGAAGCTAATTTGACGTTGTTTGGCAATGTAAGCGGTTTTCATTTTTTATACTCCTGCGTCCTGTTGCTTATGATTAAGCAACAAAAACCGACACACATGCAATAATCATTCAATAAAAAGCCTCACACACTTTTGATTCATTAAAAAAGAAGGCTAAAATAGAATGATTCTTCAATCTGCATAAGAAAATCCTATGGAAAATTATCTGATCGACAATCTGGACCGCGGCATCCTGGAAGCATTAATGGGTAATGCGCGTACCGCTTACGCCGAACTGGCGAAACAATTTGGCGTCAGTCCGGGGACAATTCACGTTCGTGTAGAGAAAATGAAGCAGGCGGGGATCATTACCGGGGCGCGCATTGATGTCAGCCCTAAACAGCTTGGTTATGACGTAGGCTGCTTTATCGGCATTATATTAAAGAGCGCCAAAGACTATCCTTCCGCGCTGGCAAAGCTGGAAAGCCTCGATGAAGTCACTGAAGCCTATTACACAACTGGCCACTACAGCATCTTTATCAAAGTGATGTGCCGTTCGATCGATGCTCTCCAGCATGTACTTATCAACAAGATCCAAACAATTGATGAAATTCAGTCCACCGAGACACTGATCGTCCTGCAAAACCCGATCATGCGTACCATTAAGCCATGATCAGCTTTTTTAATCCCATACTTTTCCACAGGTAGATCCCAACGCGTTCACAGCGTACAATACGCCACTCTTAATAAAGGTGGCGGTTTATGGCAGATATCACTCTTATCAGCGGCAGCACCCTCGGCGGTGCCGAATATGTGGCAGAACACCTGGCTGAAAAGCTGGAAGAGGCGGGTTTTACCACCGAAACGCTGCACGGTCCGCTGTTGGAAGATTTATCTGCCTCGGGGATCTGGCTGGTTATCAGCTCAACCCACGGTGCCGGAGATATTCCGGACAACCTTTCTCCTTTCTATGAAGCATTGCAGGAACAGAAGCCCGATCTTTCTGCGGTCTGCTTTGGCGCTATCGGTATTGGCAGTCGTGAATATGACACCTTTTGTGGGGCTATCGATAAACTCGAGGCAGAACTCAAAAATTCCGGTGCAAAACAGACAGGCGAAACACTGAAGATCAACATCCTTGATCACGACATTCCGGAAGATCCGGCAGAAGAATGGCTGGGATCGTGGATTAATTTACTCAAATAAGTATACAGATCGTGCGATCTGTTGTGGATAACTCTGTCAGGAAGCTTGGATCAACCGGTAGTTATCCAAAGAACAACCGTTGTTCAGTTTTTGAGTTGTGTATAACCCCTCATTCTGATCCCAGCTTATACGGTCCAGGATCACCGATCATTCACAGTTAATGATCCTTTCCAGGTTGTTGATCTTAAACGCCGGATCCTTGTTATCCACAGGGAAGTGCGATCCTAATAAGAGATCACAATAGAACAGATCTCTAAATAAATAGATCTTCTTTTTAATACTCAGGATCCCAGGTCTTTCTCAAGCCGACAAAGTTGAGTAGAATCCACGGCCCGGGCTTCAATCCATTTTCATACCGCGTTATGCGAGGCAATCACCATGTTTTATCCGGATCCTTTTGACGTCATCATCATTGGCGGGGGTCATGCAGGCACCGAGGCCGCGATGGCCGCGGCGCGTATGGGTCAACAGACTCTGCTTTTGACACACAATATCGACACTCTGGGGCAGATGAGCTGCAACCCGGCGATCGGCGGTATTGGGAAGGGACATCTGGTAAAAGAAGTGGATGCACTCGGCGGCCTGATGGCTAAAGCGATCGATCAGGCTGGTATCCAGTTTAGGATACTAAACGCAAGCAAGGGACCGGCAGTTCGCGCTACCCGAGCTCAGGCGGATCGTGTGCTCTACCGTCAGGCGGTACGTACGGCGCTGGAGAACCAACCGAACCTGATGATCTTCCAGCAGGCGGTTGAAGATCTTATTGTCGAAAACGATCGCGTGGTCGGTGCTGTTACCCAAATGGGACTGAAGTTCCGTGCCAAAGCCGTCGTGCTCACCGTTGGGACGTTCCTCGACGGTAAAATTCATATCGGTCTGGATAACTACAGCGGTGGCCGTGCTGGTGATCCGCCGTCCATTCCGCTCTCTCGCCGTTTGCGTGAACTGCCGCTGCGCGTTGGTCGTCTGAAAACCGGGACACCGCCGCGTATTGATGCTCGAACCATCGACTTTAGCGTGCTGGCGCAACAGCATGGCGATAACCCAATGCCGGTATTCTCGTTTATGGGCAATGCGTCCCAGCATCCACAGCAGGTGCCGTGTTATATCACCCATACCAACGAGAAAACCCATGACGTGATCCGCAGTAACCTCGATCGCAGCCCAATGTACGCAGGGGTAATCGAAGGTGTTGGCCCACGCTACTGTCCGTCGATCGAAGACAAAGTCATGCGCTTCGCCGACAGAAATCAGCATCAGATCTTCCTTGAACCGGAAGGGCTGACCTCTAACGAAATTTATCCGAACGGTATCTCCACCAGCCTGCCGTTCGATGTGCAGATGCAAATCGTCCGCTCCATGCAGGGGATGGAAAACGCGAAGATCGTGCGTCCGGGTTATGCCATTGAGTATGACTTCTTCGATCCACGCGACCTGAAACCGACGCTGGAGAGCAAGTTTATCCAGGGGCTGTTCTTTGCTGGTCAGATTAACGGCACTACCGGTTACGAAGAAGCCGCTGCGCAAGGTTTGCTGGCCGGTCTTAACGCTGCCCGTCTGTCTGCTGACAAAGAAGGTTGGGCTCCGGCGCGTTCTCAGGCGTATCTCGGCGTACTGGTTGATGACCTGTGCACTTTAGGAACCAAAGAACCGTATCGTATGTTTACCTCGCGCGCAGAATATCGTCTGATGCTGCGCGAAGATAATGCAGATCTGCGTTTGACTGAAATCGGTCGTGAACTGGGCCTGGTGGATGACGAACGTTGGGCGCGCTTTAACGAGAAACTTGAGAATATCGAGCGTGAGCGTCAGCGTCTGAAATCGACCTGGGTAACCCCGTCGGCGGAAGCTGCAGCCGAAGTGAATGCTCACCTGACTGCGCCACTTTCCCGTGAAGCCAGTGGTGAAGATCTGCTGCGTCGTCCGGAAATGACTTATGAAAAATTAACCATGCTGACGCCTTTTGCCCCTGCGTTGACAGACGAACAGGCGGCGGAACAGGTTGAGATTCAGGTTAAATACGAAGGTTATATTGCGCGCCAGCAAGATGAGATCGAAAAGCAGCAGCGTAACGAGAATACCTTGCTGCCAGCGACGCTGGATTACCGCCAGGTATCCGGTCTTTCTAACGAAGTGATCGCCAAACTTAACGATCACAAACCGGCTTCTATCGGTCAGGCTTCGCGTATTTCTGGCGTCACGCCTGCTGCCATCTCCATTCTACTGGTGTGGCTAAAAAAACAGGGTATGCTGCGTCGTAGCGCATAACGCATTAAAAATGCCTGGTAAGCACCCGCTTACCGGGCTACGCATCAAGAACAGGTAATCACCGTGCTCAACAAACTCTCCTCTCTGCTGAAAGACGCAGGAATTTCGCTTACCGATCACCAGAAAAACCAGCTAATTGCCTACGTGAATATGCTGCATAAATGGAATAAAGCGTACAACCTGACTTCGGTCCGCGATCCTAATGAGATGCTGGTACGCCATATTCTCGATAGCATTGTGGTGGCACCGTATCTGCAAGGTGAACGGTTTATCGATGTCGGCACCGGACCAGGACTGCCTGGCATTCCACTCTCTATCGTGCGTCCTGAAGCCCATTTCACGTTGTTGGATAGCCTTGGTAAACGCGTGCGTTTCCTTCGTCAGGTGCAACATGAGCTTAAACTGGAGAATATTGAGCCAGTACAGAGCAGGGTAGAAGAGTTTCCTTCTGAGCCGCCATTTGATGGCGTAATTAGCCGCGCCTTTGCCTCTCTGAACGATATGGTGAGCTGGTGCCACCATCTTCCTGGTGAGCAAGGTCGTTTCTACGCGCTGAAAGGCCAAATACCGGAAGATGAAATCGCTTTGTTGCCCGAAGAATATCAGGTCGAATCAGTGGTTAAACTTCACGTTCCGGCCCTGGATGGCGAACGTCATCTGGTGGTGATTAAAGCAAATAAAATTTAATTTTTATCAAAAAAAACATAAAAAAATGACCGGTTAGACTGTTAACAACAACCAGGTTTTCTACTGATATAACTGGTTACATTTAACGCCACGTTCACTCTTTTGCATCAACGAGCTAACGTGGCTTTTTTGGGTAAGCAGAAAATAAGTCAGCAGTGAAAATATCAGGCTGCTAAAAATCGGCGCTAAGAACCATAATCATCTGTTAAAACATTATTAAAAATGTCAATGGGTGGTTTTTGTTGTGTAAATGTCACTTATTAAAAGAGTGTCTGTTTTTGGACTTAAATATCATAAACTTGCAATGGCATCATTTGCCAAGTAAATAAATATGCTGTGCGCGAACATGCTCAATATGTGATCTGAAGCACGCTTTATCGCCAGTGTTTACGCGTTATTTACAGTTTTTCATGATCGAACAGCGTTAGCAGAAAAGTCGCAATTGTATGCACTGGAAAAATATTTAAACATTTATTCACCTTTTGGCTACTTATTGTTTGAAATCACGGGGGCGCACCGTATAATTTGACCGCTTTTTGATGCTTGACTCTAAGCCTTAAAGAAAGTTTTATACGACACGCGGCATACCTCGAAGGGAGCAGGAGTGAAAAACGTGATGTCTGTGTCGCTCGTGAGTCGAAACGTTGCTCGGAAGCTTCTGCTCGTTCAGTTACTGGTGGTGATAGCAAGTGGATTGCTGTTCAGCCTCAAAGACCCCTTCTGGGGCGTCTCTGCATTAAGTGGAGGCCTGGCAGTCTTTCTGCCTAACGTTTTGTTTATGATATTTGCCTGGCGTCACCAGGCACATACACCAGCGAAAGGCCGGGTGGCCTGGACATTCGCATTTGGCGAAGCTTTTAAAGTTCTGGCGATGTTGGTGTTACTGGTGGTGGCGTTGGCGGTTTTAAAGGCGGTATTCTTGCCGCTGATCGTTACGTGGGTTTTGGTGCTGGTGGTTCAGATACTGGCACCGGCTGTAATTAACAACAAAGGGTAAAAGGCATCATGGCTTCAGAAAATATGACGCCGCAGGATTACATAGGACACCACCTGAATAACCTTCAGCTGGACCTGCGTACATTCTCGCTGGTGGATCCGCATAACCCCCCAGCCACCTTCTGGACAATTAATATTGACTCCATGTTCTTCTCGGTGGTGCTGGGTCTGTTGTTCCTGGTTTTATTCCGTAGTGTAGCCAAAAAGGCGACCAGCGGCGTGCCAGGTAAGTTTCAGACCGCGATTGAGCTGGTGATCGGCTTTGTTAATGGTAGCGTGAAAGACATGTACCATGGCAAGAGCAAGCTGATTGCTCCGCTGGCCCTGACGATTTTCGTCTGGGTATTCCTGATGAACTTGATGGACTTACTGCCTATCGACCTGCTGCCGTACATCGCTGAACATGTACTGGGTCTGCCGGCACTGCGTGTGGTTCCGTCTGCGGACGTGAACGTAACGCTGTCTATGGCACTGGGCGTATTTATCCTGATTCTGTTCTACAGCATCAAAATGAAAGGCATCGGCGGCTTCACGAAAGAGTTGACGCTGCAGCCGTTCAATCACTGGGCGTTCATTCCTGTCAACTTAATCCTTGAAGGGGTAAGCCTGCTGTCCAAACCAGTTTCACTCGGTTTGCGACTGTTCGGTAACATGTATGCCGGTGAGCTGATTTTCATTCTGATTGCTGGTCTGTTGCCGTGGTGGTCACAGTGGATCCTGAATGTGCCGTGGGCCATTTTCCACATCCTGATCATTACGCTGCAAGCCTTCATCTTCATGGTTCTGACGATCGTCTATCTGTCGATGGCGTCTGAAGAACATTAATTTACCAACACTACTACGTTTTAACTGAAACAAACTGGAGACTGTCATGGAAAACCTGAATATGGATCTGCTGTACATGGCTGCCGCTGTGATGATGGGTCTGGCGGCAATCGGTGCTGCGATCGGTATCGGCATCCTCGGGGGTAAATTCCTGGAAGGCGCAGCGCGTCAACCTGATCTGATTCCTCTGCTGCGTACTCAGTTCTTTATCGTTATGGGTCTGGTGGATGCTATCCCGATGATCGCTGTAGGTCTGGGTCTGTACGTGATGTTCGCTGTCGCGTAGTAAGCGTTGCTTTTATTTAAAGAGCAATATCAGAACGTTAACTAAATAGAGGCATTGTGCTGTGAATCTTAACGCAACAATCCTCGGCCAGGCCATCGCGTTTGTCCTGTTCGTTCTGTTCTGCATGAAGTACGTATGGCCGCCATTAATGGCAGCCATCGAAAAACGTCAAAAAGAAATTGCTGACGGCCTTGCTTCCGCAGAACGAGCACATAAGGACCTTGACCTTGCAAAGGCCAGCGCGACCGACCAGCTGAAAAAAGCGAAAGCGGAAGCCCAGGTAATCATCGAGCAGGCGAACAAACGCCGCTCGCAGATTCTGGACGAAGCTAAAGCTGAAGCAGAGCAGGAACGTACTAAAATCGTGGCCCAGGCGCAGGCGGAAATTGAAGCCGAGCGTAAACGTGCCCGTGAAGAGCTGCGTAAGCAAGTTGCTATCCTGGCTGTTGCTGGCGCCGAGAAGATCATCGAACGTTCCGTGGATGAAGCTGCTAACAGCGACATCGTGGATAAACTTGTCGCTGAACTGTAAGGAGGGAGGGGCTGATGTCTGAATTTATTACGGTAGCTCGCCCCTACGCCAAAGCAGCTTTTGACTTTGCCGTCGAACACCAAAGTGTAGAACGCTGGCAGGACATGCTGGCGTTTGCCGCCGAGGTAACCAAAAACGAACAAATGGCAGAGCTTCTCTCTGGCGCGCTTGCGCCAGAAACGCTCGCCGAGTCGTTTATCGCAGTTTGTGGTGAGCAACTGGACGAAAACGGTCAGAACCTGATTCGGGTTATGGCTGAAAATGGTCGTCTTAACGCGCTCCCGGATGTTCTGGAGCAGTTTATTCACCTGCGTGCTGTGAGTGAGGCTACCGCTGAGGTAGACGTCATTTCCGCTGCCGCGTTGAGTGAACAACAGCTCGCGAAAATTTCTGCTGCGATGGAAAAACGTCTGTCACGCAAAGTTAAGCTGAATTGCAAAATCGATAAGTCTGTAATGGCAGGCGTTATCATCCGAGCGGGTGATATGGTCATTGATGGCAGCGTACGCGGTCGTCTTGAGCGCCTTGCAGACGTCTTGCAGTCTTAAGGGGACTGGAGCATGCAACTGAATTCCACCGAAATCAGCGAACTGATCAAGCAGCGCATTGCTCAGTTCAATGTTGTGAGTGAAGCTCACAACGAAGGTACTATTGTTTCTGTAAGTGACGGTGTTATCCGCATCCACGGCCTGGCCGATTGTATGCAGGGTGAAATGATCTCCCTGCCGGGTAACCGTTACGCTATCGCACTGAACCTCGAGCGTGACTCTGTAGGTGCGGTTGTTATGGGTCCGTACGCTGACCTTGCCGAAGGCATGAAAGTTAAGTGTACTGGCCGTATCCTGGAAGTTCCGGTTGGCCGTGGCCTGCTGGGCCGTGTGGTTAACACTCTGGGTGCACCAATCGACGGTAAAGGTCCGCTGGATCACGACGGCTTCTCTGCTGTAGAAGCTATCGCCCCGGGCGTTATCGAACGTCAGTCCGTAGATCAGCCGGTACAGACCGGTTATAAAGCCGTTGACTCCATGATCCCAATCGGTCGTGGTCAGCGTGAATTGATCATCGGTGACCGTCAGACCGGTAAAACCGCACTGGCAATCGATGCCATCATTAACCAGCGCGATTCCGGTATCAAATGTATCTATGTCGCTATCGGCCAGAAAGCGTCCACTATTTCTAACGTGGTACGTAAACTGGAAGAGCACGGCGCACTGGCTAACACCATCGTTGTGGTAGCAACCGCGTCTGAATCCGCTGCACTGCAATACCTGGCGCCGTATGCCGGTTGCGCAATGGGCGAATACTTCCGTGACCGCGGTGAAGATGCGCTGATCATTTACGATGACCTGTCTAAACAGGCTGTTGCTTACCGTCAGATCTCCTTGCTGCTCCGTCGTCCGCCAGGACGTGAAGCATTCCCGGGCGACGTATTCTACCTCCACTCTCGTCTGCTGGAGCGTGCTGCGCGTGTTAACGCCGAATACGTTGAAGCCTTCACCAAAGGTGAAGTGAAAGGGAAAACCGGTTCTCTGACCGCGCTGCCGATTATCGAAACTCAGGCGGGTGACGTTTCTGCGTTCGTTCCGACTAACGTAATCTCCATTACCGATGGTCAGATCTTCCTGGAAACCAACCTGTTCAACGCCGGTATTCGTCCTGCGGTTAACCCGGGTATCTCCGTATCCCGTGTTGGTGGTGCAGCACAGACCAAGATCATGAAAAAACTGTCCGGTGGTATCCGTACCGCTCTGGCACAGTATCGTGAACTGGCAGCGTTCTCTCAGTTTGCATCCGACCTTGACGATGCAACACGTAAGCAGCTTGACCACGGTCAGAAAGTGACCGAACTGCTGAAACAGAAACAGTATGCGCCGATGTCCGTAGCGCAACAGTCTCTGGTTCTGTTCGCAGCAGAACGTGGTTACCTGGCGGATGTTGAACTGTCGAAAATCGGCAGCTTCGAAGCCGCTCTGCTGGCTTACGTCGACCGTGATCACGCTCCGTTGATGCAAGAGATCAACCAGACCGGTGGCTACAACGACGAAATCGAAGGCAAGCTGAAAGGCATCCTCGATTCCTTCAAAGCAACCCAATCCTGGTAACGTCTGGCGGCTTGCCTTAGGGCAGGCCGCAAGGCATTGAGGAGAAGCTCATGGCCGGCGCAAAAGAGATACGTAGTAAGATCGCAAGCGTCCAGAACACGCAAAAGATCACTAAAGCGATGGAGATGGTCGCCGCTTCCAAAATGCGTAAATCGCAGGATCGCATGGCGGCCAGCCGTCCTTATGCAGAAACCATGCGCAAAGTGATTGGTCACCTTGCACACGGTAATCTGGAATATAAGCACCCATACCTGGAAGACCGCGACGTTAAACGCGTAGGCTACCTGGTGGTGTCGACCGACCGTGGTTTGTGCGGTGGTTTGAACATTAACCTGTTCAAAAAACTGCTGGCGGAAATGAAGACCTGGACCGACAAAGGCGTTCAATGCGACCTCGCAATGATCGGCTCAAAAGGCGTGTCGTTCTTCAACTCCGTGGGCGGCAATGTTGTTGCCCAGGTCACCGGCATGGGGGATAACCCTTCCCTGTCCGAACTGATCGGTCCGGTAAAAGTGATGTTGCAGGCCTACGACGAAGGCCGTCTGGACAAGCTTTATATTGTCAGCAACAAATTTATTAACACCATGTCTCAGGTTCCGACCATCAGCCAGCTGCTGCCGTTACCGGCATCAGATGATGATGATCTGAAACATAAATCCTGGGATTACCTGTACGAACCCGATCCGAAGGCGTTGCTGGATACCCTGCTGCGTCGTTATGTCGAATCTCAGGTTTATCAGGGCGTGGTTGAAAACCTGGCCAGCGAGCAGGCCGCCCGTATGGTGGCGATGAAAGCCGCGACCGACAATGGCGGCAGCCTGATTAAAGAGCTGCAGTTGGTATACAACAAAGCTCGTCAGGCCAGCATTACTCAGGAACTCACCGAGATCGTCTCGGGGGCCGCCGCGGTTTAAACAGGTTATTTCGTAGAGGATTTAAGATGGCTACTGGAAAGATTGTCCAGGTAATCGGCGCCGTAGTTGACGTCGAATTCCCTCAGGATGCCGTACCGCGCGTGTACGATGCTCTTGAGGTGCAAAATGGTAATGAGCGTCTGGTGCTGGAAGTTCAGCAGCAGCTCGGCGGCGGTATCGTGCGTACCATCGCAATGGGTTCCTCCGACGGTCTGCGTCGCGGTCTGGATGTAAAAGACCTCGAACACCCGATCGAAGTCCCGGTAGGTAAAGCGACTCTGGGCCGTATCATGAACGTACTGGGTGAACCGGTCGACATGAAAGGCGAGATCGGTGAAGAAGAGCGTTGGGCGATTCACCGCGCAGCACCTTCCTACGAAGAGCTGTCAAACTCTCAGGAACTGCTGGAAACCGGTATCAAAGTTATCGACCTGATGTGTCCGTTCGCTAAGGGCGGTAAAGTCGGTCTGTTCGGTGGTGCGGGTGTAGGTAAAACCGTAAACATGATGGAGCTTATTCGTAACATCGCGATCGAGCACTCCGGTTACTCTGTGTTTGCGGGCGTAGGTGAACGTACTCGTGAGGGTAACGACTTCTACCACGAAATGACCGACTCCAACGTTATCGACAAAGTATCCCTGGTATATGGCCAGATGAACGAGCCGCCGGGAAACCGTCTGCGCGTTGCACTGACCGGCCTGACCATGGCTGAGAAATTCCGTGACGAAGGTCGTGACGTTCTGCTGTTCGTTGACAACATCTATCGTTACACCCTGGCCGGTACGGAAGTATCCGCACTGCTGGGCCGTATGCCTTCAGCGGTAGGTTATCAGCCGACTCTGGCGGAAGAGATGGGCGTTCTTCAGGAACGTATCACCTCCACCAAAACTGGTTCTATCACCTCCGTACAGGCGGTATACGTACCTGCGGATGACTTGACTGACCCGTCTCCGGCAACCACCTTTGCGCACCTTGACGCAACCGTGGTACTGAGCCGTCAGATCGCGTCTCTGGGTATCTACCCGGCTGTTGACCCGCTGGACTCTACCAGCCGTCAGCTGGACCCGCTGGTGGTTGGTCAGGAACACTACGACACCGCGCGTGGCGTTCAGTCCATCCTGCAACGTTATCAGGAACTGAAAGACATCATCGCCATCCTGGGTATGGATGAACTGTCTGAAGAAGACAAACTGGTGGTAGCGCGCGCTCGTAAGATCCAGCGCTTCCTGTCCCAGCCGTTCTTCGTGGCAGAAGTATTCACCGGTTCTCCGGGTAAATACGTCTCCCTGAAAGACACCATCCGTGGCTTTAAAGGCATCATGGAAGGCGAATACGATCACCTGCCGGAGCAGGCGTTCTACATGGTCGGTTCCATCGAAGAAGCAGTGGAAAAAGCCAAAAAACTTTAACGCCTTAATCGGAGGGTGATATGGCAATGACTTACCACCTGGACGTCGTCAGCGCAGAGCAACAAATGTTCTCTGGTCTGGTCGAGAAAATCCAGGTAACGGGTAGCGAAGGTGAACTGGGCATTTACCCGGGCCACGCACCGCTGCTCACCGCCATTAAGCCTGGTATGATTCGCATCGTGAAACAGCACGGTCACGAAGAGTTTATCTATCTGTCTGGCGGCATTCTTGAAGTGCAGCCTGGCAACGTGACCGTTCTGGCCGACACCGCAATTCGCGGCCAGGATCTCGACGAAGCGCGAGCCATGGAAGCGAAACGTAAGGCTGAAGAGCACATTAGCAGCTCTCACGGCGACGTAGATTACGCTCAGGCGTCTGCGGAACTGGCCAAAGCGATCGCGCAGTTGCGCGTTATCGAGTTGACCAAAAAAGCGATGTAACACCGGCTTGAAAAGCACAAAAGCCAGTCTGGAAACAGGCTGGCTTTTTTATATGTATTTTGCTGATTGATACAAAAATTATATTATTCATCAAAAAGTTAGCGTCTTGTTAAGTCGTTAATTGTCACCTTTTCTCCATAGTGATATCGTCCCTGTTGTTATTATTATTTCTGTAATTATATGAGGGATCATATCTATGTCTTTTAAAACGTCTTTTGAAGGTGTCCAACCGGTTGTGATGACCGATCGCGCCACCTTTATCCGCCGTGCTTATATGCATCTGGCTGGGGCAGTTGTCGGGTTCATCATTCTCAGCGCGCTGTTTATCTTTAGTGGGCTTGGCAAAATGATGCTTAGGGTGCTGATGAGCAGTGGTCAGTTTGGTTGGCTGGTGGTGCTGGGTGCTTTTATTCTGGTCAGCATGCTGGCGACTCGTCTGGCAGATAATGTGGAGTCTAATCAGACCCAACTGATTGGACTGGGGATATACGTACTGGCAGAAGCGTTAATTTTTGCACCTTTACTGACACTGGCAGCGTATATTAATCCAGCAATTATTGGCGCGGCGGGCATCACCACAGCACTGCTTGTGGGTGGTCTGACATTCACTGCCTTCACGACCAAAAAAGATTTCTCTTTCATGCGTTCGTTTTTAACCATGGCGGGCTTTATCGCTTTCGGTGCCATTATCGCGAGCATTTTTATGGGATTCTCACTGGGCGTCTGGTTCTCGGCGGCAATGGTGCTGTTGTGTGCTGGCTTCGTGCTGTACGACACGTCTAATATTATTCATCATTATCCTACCGATCGTCCGGCAGGCGCGGCGCTACATCTCTTCGCCTCTATCGCTACCATGTTCTGGTATGTTCTGCGCATTTTCATGTCCTGCGATTAACCCTGCTTGTATAAACCAGCGAAATTATTCGCTGGTTTTCCCGTTTATTCATTGATCGAAATAAGAGCAAAAACATCCACCTGACGCTTAAATGAAGGTACTGCCTTAATTTTCTGCAGACAAAAGGCGTGACGATGGTCGAAAATGGCACTTTCGTCAGCGGGGATAATCCGTTATTGAACAATTTATCCTCTGTCCATTTCACGATGAAAAAAATGTAGTTTTTTCAAGGTGAAGCGGTTTAAATTCGTTCTCAAATTACAGTCAGGACGCGTATGTTGAATAATGCTATGAGCGTAGTGATCCTTGCCGCAGGTAAAGGCACGCGCATGTATTCCGATCTTCCGAAAGTGCTGCATACCCTTGCCGGGAAAGCGATGGTTCAGCATGTCATTGATGCTGCGAATGAATTAGGCGCAGCGCACGTTCACCTGGTGTACGGTCACGGCGGCGATCTGCTTAAACAGGCGTTGAAAGACGATAACCTGAACTGGGTGCTTCAGGCAGAACAGCTGGGTACGGGCCATGCAATGCAGCAAGCCGCACCTTTTTTTGCCGATGACGAAGACATTTTAATGCTCTACGGCGACGTGCCGCTGATCTCTGTTGAAACACTCCAGCGCCTGCGTGATGCGAAACCGCAGGGTGGCATTGGTCTGCTGACGGTTAAACTGGATGATCCGACCGGTTATGGACGTATCACCCGTGAAAACGGCAAAGTTACCGGCATTGTTGAGCACAAAGATGCCACCGACGAGCAGCGTCAGATTCAGGAGATCAACACCGGCATTCTGATCGCCAACGGCGCAGATATGAAACGCTGGCTGGCTAAACTGACCAACAATAACGCGCAGGGCGAATACTACATCACCGATATTATTGCGCTGGCGTATCAGGAAGGACGTGAAATTGTTGCCGTTCATCCGCAACGTTTAAGCGAAGTAGAAGGCGTGAATAATCGCCTGCAACTCTCCCGACTGGAGCGCGTTTATCAGTCCGAACAAGCTGAAAAGCTGCTGTTAGCAGGCGTTATGCTGCGCGATCCGGCGCGTTTTGATCTACGCGGTACGCTAACTCACGGGCGCGATGTTGAAATTGATACTAACGTTATCATCGAGGGCAACGTGACTCTCGGTAATCGTGTGAAAATCGGCACCGGTTGCGTGATTAAAAACAGCGTGATTGGCGATGATTGCGAAATTAGCCCGTATACCGTTGTGGAAGATGCGAATCTGGCAGCGGCCTGTACCATTGGCCCGTTTGCCCGTCTGCGTCCTGGTGCTGAGTTGCTGGAAGGCGCACACGTCGGTAACTTCGTTGAGATGAAAAAAGCGCGTCTGGGTAAAGGCTCGAAAGCTGGTCATCTGACTTACCTGGGGGATGCGGAAATTGGCGATAACGTCAACATCGGCGCAGGAACCATTACCTGCAACTACGATGGTGCCAATAAATTTAAAACCATTATTGGCGACGATGTGTTTGTTGGATCCGATACTCAGCTGGTGGCCCCGGTAACGGTAGGCAAAGGCGCAACCATTGCTGCGGGTACAACTGTGACGCGTAATGTTGGCGAAAATGCTCTGGCAATCAGCCGTGTGCCGCAGTCGCAAAAAGAAGGCTGGCGTCGTCCGGTAAAGAAAAAGTAATTCTGGCTGGGTAATCCGGCCATATGGGGTGAGGAGATAACATAATCTCCCGCCCACAAGCAGTAACTATAAAAATAACCCCACTCTCTACAAAGGCTCGGGGCGCCCGAAAAACGGGCATACAGGTTGACCGACAACGATATAAATCGGAATCAAAAACTATGTGTGGAATTGTTGGCGCGATCGCGCAACGTGATGTAGCAGAAATCCTTCTTGAAGGTTTACGTCGTCTGGAATACCGCGGATATGACTCTGCCGGTCTGGCGGTTGTAGATGCAGAAGGTCATATGACCCGCCTGCGTCGCCTCGGTAAAGTCCAGATGCTGGCCCAGGCAGCGGAAGAACATCCTCTGCATGGCGGCACCGGGATTGCTCACACTCGCTGGGCGACGCACGGCGAACCTTCAGAAGTGAATGCGCATCCGCATGTTTCTGAACACATTGTGGTGGTGCATAACGGCATCATCGAAAACCATGAACCGCTGCGTGAAGCGTTAAAAGCACGTGGCTATACCTTCGTTTCTGAAACCGACACCGAAGTGATTGCACACCTGGTGAACTGGGAACTGAAACAAGGCGGTACTCTGCGTGAGGCTGTTCTGCGTGCTATTCCGCAACTGCGCGGCGCGTACGGTACGGTAATTATGGACTCCCGTCACCCGGATACCCTGCTGGCGGCTCGTTCTGGTAGCCCGCTGGTGATTGGCCTGGGCATGGGCGAAAACTTTATTGCTTCTGACCAGTTGGCGCTGTTGCCAGTGACCCGTCGCTTTATCTTCCTTGAAGAAGGCGATATTGCGGAAATCACTCGCCGTTCGGTAAACATCTTCGATAAAACTGGCGCGGAAGTGAAACGTCAGGATATCGAATCCAATCTGCAATATGACGCGGGCGATAAAGGTATTTACCGCCACTACATGCAGAAAGAGATCTACGAACAGCCGAACGCGATCAAAAACACCCTTACCGGGCGCATCAGCCACGGTCAGGTTGATTTGAGCGAGCTGGGACCGAACGCCGACGAACTGCTGTCGAAGGTTGAGCATATTCAGATCCTCGCCTGTGGTACTTCTTACAACTCCGGTATGGTTTCCCGCTACTGGTTTGAAGCGCTGGCAGGTATTCCGTGCGATGTTGAAATCGCCTCTGAATTCCGCTATCGCAAATCAGCCGTGCGTCGTAACAGCCTGATGATCACTCTGTCGCAGTCCGGTGAAACCGCGGATACCCTGGCGGGTCTGCGTCTGTCAAAAGAATTGGGTTACCTTGGATCGCTGGCAATCTGTAACGTTCCTGGCTCTTCGCTGGTACGTGAATCCGATTTGGCGCTGATGACCAATGCGGGTACGGAAATTGGCGTGGCGTCCACCAAAGCATTCACCACTCAGTTAACCGTGTTGTTGATGCTGGTGGCGAAGCTGTCTCGCCTGAAAGGTCTGGATGCCTCCATTGAGCATGATATCGTGCATGGTCTGCAGGCGTTACCGAGCCGTATTGAGCAGATGCTGTCTCAGGACAAACGCATTGAAGCTCTGGCAGAAGATTTCTCTGACAAACACCACGCGCTGTTCCTGGGCCGTGGCGATCAGTACCCAATTGCGCTGGAAGGCGCATTGAAGCTGAAAGAGATCTCTTATATTCATGCGGAAGCCTACGCAGCAGGCGAACTGAAACACGGTCCGCTGGCGCTGATTGACGCGGATATGCCGGTTATCGTCGTCGCACCGAACAACGAACTGCTGGAAAAACTGAAATCCAACATTGAAGAAGTTCGTGCGCGTGGTGGTCAACTGTACGTCTTCGCCGATCAGGATGCTGGTTTTGTGAGCAGTGATAACATGCACATCATCGAGATGCCGCATGTGGAAGAGGTGATTGCACCGATCTTCTACACCGTTCCGCTGCAGCTGCTGGCCTATCACGTTGCGCTGATTAAAGGCACTGACGTTGACCAGCCGCGTAATCTGGCAAAATCGGTAACGGTTGAGTAATTTTCATCATTGATATAAAAGGGCTGCCGACGGGCGGCCTTTTTTATAAAGTGTATCAACGGTTTATTATTGATGCACAAATTAATATAAATATATTCTGAATTATTGGTGATGTCCTATTACGCACTTGATTTTTTACTGTTTTAATAATATTTATATAATAAATTTATATTTAATTTCGCATAATTAATATTATTTTTAGATAAAAACACCCCATTGGTGTACTATGCCTCTGAATCATAAATACACTTATTAATTTAAGTGATGATTTAGACTGAAGGATATATTATATCAATGGAGTTTGTATGAAACGTAATATTATTGGTGGTGCACTTACGCTGGCATCTTTAATGTTAGCCGGAAATGCACTTGCAGAAGATGGCGTTGTTCACTTTGTCGGTGAAATTGTCGATAGCACATGTGAAGTGACTTCCGATACCGCCGATCAAACTGTTCCTCTTGGTAAGGTCAACAAAAGTGCGTTTTCAGGAGTAGGCAGCCTGGCGTCACCACAGCAATTTAGTATTAAACTGGAAAAATGTCCGTCAACCTATACTGAGGCAGCCGTTCGTTTTGATGGTACCGAAGCACCTGGCGGAGACGGTGATCTGAAAGTAGGTTCACCTATTACAGCGAGTGATCCGGGTGATTATACTGGCACAGGCGCTGCAATAGTTGCTACTGGCGTCGGCATCCGTATATTTAACCAGTCCGATAACTCTCAGGTTAAACTCTATAACGACTCCGCCTATACCGCTATCGACGGTGACGGCAAGGCTGAAATGAAGTTTATTGCACGCTATGTTGCTACCAATGCGACCGTAACGGCGGGTACGGCGAACGCGGATTCACAATTTACCATCGAATATAAGAAATAATTAATTCAGGGCCTTTTTATTCAGTTGGCTTTGGCCAGGGAGTCGTTATGTCCAGAAAAAGTTGTTTAATCAGGCTCTTTAAAGCAATAATTTCGCATAACTTATTATATATCATGCTACTAAGCGCCTTTTTATTCCGGCCAGCATTAACCTATGCTGGTGTTGTTATTGGTGGTACACGAGTCGTTTATGCGAGCAATAATGCAGATAAATCTATTTCTGTATTTAGTAAGGAAGAAAAAATTCCTTATCTCATCCAGGCATGGGTGGACCCATTTAATAAAGATGATAAAACTAAAGCGCCATTTATTGTTATTCCGCCGGTATCACGTTTAGAGCCCGCGCAAGAAAAAATATTACGTATTGTCCACACCAAAGGTTTGTCATTACCAGAGGATCGTGAGTCTGTCTTCTGGCTAAATATCAAAAACATTCCGCCCTCTGCGAGCAACAAAGAAGCGAATTCGCTGGAAATCGCCGTTAAAACGCGAATTAAGCTTTTCTGGAGACCGGCATCTATCCGCATGATTCCCGAAAATGCCGCACCAAAGGTGAAGTGGCATCGGGAAGGCCGAAATCTTATTGCTGAGAACCCTAACCCGATTCATATCAGCGTGATGGATGTCATTGTTGATGGCCATGATGTGCCTCTTAACATGATCCGACCTTTCGAGACGCTCACATTACCGTTGCCTGCTAATTCTTCGGGTAGCCAAATGACCTGGCGATTTATTAATGACTACGGCGCGATAAGCGAGCCAATAAAGCAAGCGTTGTAAGCATTGCATAAGGATAGGCGAATTATGGTTACGACCAGAATAGCGGTTGGCCTGACGGCAGGGACGTGTCTCGTTTTCTCGCAAAGCCTGATGGCCGAGGTCAGCGTATTTAATCCGGCGCTGCTGGAAATAGACCATCAATCCGGAGTCGATATTCGCCAGTTTAACAAAGCGAATCACATACCTCCCGGCGTCTACAGTGTTGATATTTTTATCAATGGCAAAATGTTCGAGCGTCAGGATGTGACTTTTGTTCAGGATAACCCTGATGCCGATCTGCACGCTTGCTTTGTCGCGGTTAAAAAAACGCTGACTTCCTTTGGCGTAAAAGTTGACGCGCTGAAAGCGCTCAATAAGGTGGATGACAAGGCCTGTATTGACCCTGCACCACGCATTGAAGGCTCAACCTGGCAACTGGACAGCGATAAGCTGCAACTGAATATCACCATTCCCCAGATCTATATGGATGCGATGGCTTACGATTACATAAGCCCCACGCGTTGGGATGAGGGAATTAACGCACTGACTATCAACTACGATTTTTCCGGTTCACATACCCTGCGCTCGGATTACAGCTCTCAGGAGACCGATACCAGTTATCTCAACTTGCGTAACGGACTCAATATTGGGCCGTGGCGACTACGCAATTACAGCACCTTAAACACCACCGATGGTCGTGCGGAATACAACTCTATCAGTACCTGGATACAACGTGATATTGCTGCGTTAAGAAGCCAGATTATGATCGGCGATACGTGGACGGCGAGCGATATTTTCGACAGCACGCAAATCCGTGGTGCACGACTATATACTGATAAAGATATGTTACCCTCCAGCCAGAATGGCTTCGCGCCTGTGGTTCGTGGGATTGCAAAATCCAACGCCACCGTCATCATTCGGCAGAACGGCTACGTAATTTATCAGTCAGCCGTGCCACAAGGCGCCTTTGAAATCACCGACCTCAATACTGCCAGCTCAGGCGGCGACCTGGATGTAACTATCAAGGAAGAAGATGGTAGTGAACAACGATTCACCCAGCCTTATGCGTCGCTGGCAATCCTCAAACGTGAAGGTCAGACCGATGTAGATGTTAGCGTGGGGGAACTGCGCGATGAGGATGGTTTTACTCCTGACGTGCTTCAGGCACAGATCCTTCATGGCTTGCCCCACGGTTTTACCTTGTATGGCGGCGTACAGGCTGCTGAAAAGTATGGTTCTGTTGCTTTGGGGGTAGGTAAAGATCTCGGTTCTCTGGGAGCCATCTCCTTAGATGTAACATATGCCAGAGCGAAATTTGCTGATGATACGGAAACGGGTCAATCATATCGTTTTCTGTATTCAAAACGTTTTGACGATACAGACACCAGCTTACGCTTGGTTGGCTATCGTTATTCCACCGAAGGCTATTATACCCTCAATGAATGGGCCTCCCGGCAAAATAGTCCGGAAGATTTCTGGCAAACCGGAAACCGTCGCAGCCGTGTGGAAGGAACGTTAACGCAATCGCTGGGCAGAGATTATGGCAACTTATACCTGACATTAAGCCGCCAGCAATATTGGCACACAGATGATGTCGAACGATTAATCCAATTTGGTTACAGCAGTAGCTGGAAGCGCCTCTCGTGGAATGTCTCATGGAGTTATTCCAATACGGCCCGGCAAGGGACGAGTAATAGTTATGCCAGTGATAACACCAGCGAACAAATCTACATGCTCTCTTTATCAGTTCCATTATCGGGCTGGTGGGGAAATAGTTATGCCACCTATTCGGTTTCGCAAAATGATGATTCTGGTAGCTCGCATCAACTTGGCCTAAGCGGTACGGCGCTGGAGAAAAATAATCTCTCCTGGAATCTCATGCAGTCCTATAACAGCCGCGATGATCAAGTAGGCGGTAATATGTCGCTGACCTATGACGGTACCTACGGCACGTTAAACGGCAGTTATAACTACAGCCAAAATTCTCAGCGACTCAATTATGGTATCCGGGGTGGCATTCTGGCGCACAGTGAAGGGGTAACGTTTAGCCAGGAACTGGGTGAAACCATCGCTCTTATTAAAGCACCGGGAGCCGCAGGTCTGGAAATTGATAATATGCGCGGGGCGGCAACAGACTGGCGTGGTTACACGGTTAAGACACAGCTAAATCCTTATGATGAAAACCGGGTAGCGATCAGCGACAACTATTTCTCTAAGTCGAATGTTGAACTCGATAATACCGTCGTTACGATGGTTCCCACTCGCGGCGCGGTGGTTAAAGCGGAGTTTGTGACGCATGTGGGTTACCGTGTTCTTTTCAGAGTGGTAAATGCAAATGGTAAACCGGCACCTTTTGGCGCCATTGCCTCAGTTCAAAACGCAAGTACCGCCGATTCAGGAATAGTCGGTGATTCTGGTGAGCTTTATCTCTCGGGTCTGTCAGATAAAGGGCAGGTCACTTTATCCTGGGGAGGAGACGCAGTCACGAAATGTACCTTTGGCTACTCACTTTCAGTACCAGAAAATGAGAATGGTTTAATTGAACAGAGTGTCACCTGTAATTAAAGGTTTTTTTATGAAAAATAATATTCTGGTGTGGTGTTTTTCTATTGTTGCCATTTTTTACACGAGTACGACGCTTGCGGCTCCTAAAGGTATCTGTACTCCTGATAATGGCGTTTTTCATAGTACACTTGATTTTTCAGGATACGTTATTTCTGCAAGTCAGAATAAAGCGGGGAGCACATTTAATACAACAGTAACTAATGGTGGATCTTATCCGGCGCACTGTCATTGTGATACTGGAACAGTCGGTGAATTTCCCTATATTTACTACACAGCAAGAATAAATGAATCTTTAAGTTATGCAGGCGTTCATTCTAATTTAAATTACTATAATCTTAATTCTCATCTTGATGTAGGTATGGCAATCGATCTTTTGGGAGTCGGATTTGTTAATGCACCATTCGAGTATCATGCTAACAATCCCTCTGGAACAACAGTATATAAGTGTAGTAGAGTCGACCCATTAAGTATTTCCAGTGGCGCTAAGGCTCAGGTTTATTTTTATATCAAAAAGCCATTTGCAGGAAAGTTAATTATTCCCGAGACGCTTATCGCAAAGTTGTATGGAACTATCAGTCGTGATACACCGGTTGATTATTCTAAACCGATGGCTGAGGTTTATATTCGTGGAGACATTACTGCACCACAAAGTTGTGAAATCAATAGTTTACAGCCTATTAATTTTGATTTTAGTACTATTCCAGCCTCAGATTTTTCATCTGTTGTCGGGAGTGCTGTGTCAGCGAGTAAGATCACCAGAACTGTCACCATTGAGTGTGTAAATTTGGGAATACTGAATAAGGATGAGATCACGACCTCTTTTTACGCTACTGAATCCAGTAGCGATAATTCAATGGTTGTAACATCAAACCCGAATGTAGGGATAAAAATCTACGATAAAAATAACAGAGAAATCAACGTGAACGGTGGCGAATTGTCAACTGATATGGGAGCAACAAGCGTTTATGGTGATAAAGCTGGCAGCGTGACTTTTTCTGCTGCTCCTGCGAGCCTCACTGGTGCACGACCCGCGCCTGGAACATTTACTGCTACGGCAACAATCACACTCGAAATTGTTCGCTAATCAAACTGACAACGGTGCTCCTCGCGCCGTTGTCATCAGACACCTCTTTCTAACCTATTTGCACATGACATGACAAAAAGATGACATGAGTTTTCTTTTTGTCTGGTTATAAAAATCAATAAATTACGCATAAATCTCGTTGTGTCATAAAACTGTCATAAACCTTACATATAACTGTCACCTGTTTGTCCTATTTTGCTTCTCGTAGCCAACAAACAATGCTTTATGAATCCTCCCAGGAGACATTATGAAAGTTATGCGTACCACCGTCGCAACTGTTGTCGCCGCGACCTTATCGATGAGCGCTTTCTCTGTGTTTGCAGAAGCAAGCCTGACAGGTGCAGGTGCAACCTTCCCTGCGCCGGTGTATGCCAAATGGGCTGACACTTACCAGAAAGAAACCGGTAATAAAGTTAACTACCAGGGTATCGGTTCTTCCGGCGGCGTAAAACAGATTATCGCCAACACCGTTGATTTCGGTGCTTCTGACGCGCCGCTGTCTGACGAAAAACTGGCTCAGGAAGGTCTGTTCCAGTTCCCGACCGTAATTGGCGGCGTGGTGCTGGCGGTTAACATTCCGGGGCTAAAATCTGGCGAACTGGTGCTGGATGGTAAAACCCTCGGCGACATCTACTTGGGCAAAATCAAAAAGTGGGATGATGAAGCCATCGCCAAACTGAATCCGGGCTTAAAACTGCCGTCACAGAACATTGCTGTAGTGCGCCGCGCAGATGGCTCCGGGACTTCCTTCGTCTTTACCAGCTACCTGGCGAAAGTGAACGAAGAATGGAAAAACAACGTTGGTACGGGCTCTACCGTAAAATGGCCGATTGGTCTGGGCGGTAAAGGTAACGACGGTATCGCCGCGTTCGTTCAGCGTCTGCCGGGTGCAATTGGTTACGTTGAATATGCTTACGCTAAGCAGAACAACCTGGCGTACACAAAATTGATCTCCGCTGATGGTAAACCGGTTAGTCCGACCGAAGAAAACTTCGCTAATGCAGCAAAAGGCGCAGACTGGAGCAAAACATTCGCTCAGGATCTGACCAACCAGAAAGGCGAAGATGCATGGCCTATTACCTCAACCACGTTCATTCTGGTCCACAAAGATCAGAAGAAACCAGAGCAGGGTGTAGAAGTGCTGAAGTTCTTCGACTGGGCGTACAAAACCGGGGCTAAACAGGCGAACGACCTGGATTATGCCAGCCTGCCGGATAGCGTAGTTGAACAGGTTCGCGCTGCGTGGAAGACCAATATTAAAGACAGTAGCGGTAAGCCGCTGTACTAATAAAACTCCAGGCCGGATAAGGCATTAACGGCTTATCCGGCATTACAAAATGACTTTGTAAACGCGTTTAACTGAAGAGTAACTTATGGCTGCAACCAAGCCTGCTTTTAACCCACCGGGTAAAAAGGGCGACATAATTTTCAGCGTGCTGGTAAAACTGGCGGCGCTGATTGTGCTATTGATGTTGGGTGGCATTATTGTCTCTCTGATCATCTCCTCCTGGCCGAGCATTCAGAAATTTGGTCTGGCTTTCCTGTGGACCAAAGAGTGGGATGCGCCGAACGATATCTACGGGGCGCTGGTGCCGATCTACGGTACTCTGGTGACCTCGTTTATCGCGCTGCTGATCGCCGTCCCGGTGAGTTTCGGTATCGCCCTGTTCCTGACCGAGCTTGCGCCTGGCTGGCTGAAGCGCCCGCTGGGTATCGCCATTGAGCTACTGGCAGCCATTCCAAGTATCGTGTACGGCATGTGGGGCCTGTTTATCTTCGCGCCACTGTTCGCCGTTTACTTCCAGGAGCCGGTCGGCAATATCATGTCGAATATCCCGATTGTTGGCGCGCTGTTCTCCGGCCCGGCCTTTGGTATTGGCATCCTCGCGGCAGGCGTGATCCTCGCCATCATGATTATTCCGTACATTGCAGCGGTAATGCGCGATGTATTCGAGCAAACCCCGGTGATGATGAAAGAGTCAGCCTACGGTATCGGCTGCACCACCTGGGAAGTTATCTGGCGTATCGTTCTTCCGTTCACCAAAAATGGGGTTATCGGCGGCATTATGCTGGGTCTGGGGCGCGCGCTCGGTGAAACCATGGCAGTGACCTTTATCATCGGTAACACCTACCAGCTCGACAGCGCCTCGCTGTACATGCCGGGCAACAGTATCACCTCTGCGCTGGCGAACGAATTTGCTGAAGCGGAATCCGGTCTGCACGTTGCCGCACTGATGGAACTGGGCCTGATCCTGTTTGTGATTACCTTCATCGTCCTCGCTGCATCGAAATTTATGATTATGCGCCTGGCTAAGAATGAGGGGGCACGCTAATGGCTATGGTTGAAATGCAAACCACTGCGGCGCTGGCAGAATCCCGCCGCAAAATGCAGGCGCGTCGCCGCCTCAAGAACCGTATTGCACTGACGCTCTCAATGGCGACGATGGCCTTCGGCCTGTTCTGGCTGATCTGGATTTTAATGTCCACCATCACCCGCGGTATCGACGGTATGTCGCTGGCGCTGTTCACTGAAATGACGCCGCCGCCAAATACGGAAGGCGGTGGTCTGGCGAACGCCCTGGCGGGTAGCGGCCTGTTAATTTTGTGGGCCACGGTATTCGGTACGCCACTGGGCATTATGGCGGGGATTTATCTGGCGGAATATGGACGTAAATCCTGGCTGGCAGAAGTGATTCGCTTCATTAACGACATTCTGCTCTCCGCGCCGTCGATTGTGGTTGGTTTGTTTGTTTACACCATCGTGGTGGCGCAAATGGAGCACTTCTCCGGCTGGGCGGGCGTGATTGCCCTGGCGCTGTTGCAGGTACCGATTGTTATCCGCACCACCGAGAACATGCTGAAACTGGTGCCGGACAGCCTGCGTGAAGCGGCTTATGCGCTGGGTACGCCGAAATGGAAGATGATCTCCGCGATTACGCTGAAAGCGTCGGTGTCCGGGATCATGACCGGTATCCTGCTGGCGATTGCCCGTATTGCTGGTGAAACCGCGCCGCTGCTGTTTACTGCGCTCTCCAACCAGTTCTGGAGCACGGACATGATGCAGCCGATCGCCAACCTGCCGGTGACGATCTTTAAGTTTGCGATGAGCCCATTTGCAGAATGGCAGCAACTGGCCTGGGCCGGGGTGTTGATTATTACCCTGTGCGTCCTGCTGCTGAACATTCTGGCGCGCGTTGTTTTTGCGAAGAATAAACACGGTTAACACTTTGCCGGATGCGGTGTGAACGCCTTATCCGGCCTACGGTAAGCCTGATTAGCGAAGTGCATCAGGCACGATGAGGAAAAGATTGCAATGAGTATGGTTGAAACTGCCCCGAGTAAAATTCAGGTTCGTAATTTGAACTTCTACTACGGCAAATTCCATGCCCTGAAAAACATCAACCTGGATATCGCCAAAAACCAGGTTACGGCGTTTATCGGGCCGTCCGGCTGCGGTAAATCGACGCTGCTGCGTACTTTCAACAAAATGTTTGAACTGTATCCGGAGCAGCGTGCGGAAGGTGAGATTCTGCTCGATGGCGACAACATCCTGACTAACACTCAGGATATCGCCCTGCTGCGTGCGAAAGTGGGCATGGTGTTCCAGAAACCGACGCCGTTCCCTATGTCCATCTACGACAACATCGCCTTTGGCGTTCGTCTGTTTGAGAAGCTCTCCCGTGCCGACATGGACGAGCGCGTGCAGTGGGCATTGACCAAAGCCGCATTGTGGAACGAAACCAAAGATAAATTGCACCAGAGCGGTTACTCTCTCTCTGGTGGTCAGCAACAGCGTCTGTGCATTGCGCGTGGTATCGCCATTCGCCCGGAAGTGCTGCTGCTCGACGAACCGTGTTCGGCGCTCGACCCTATCTCTACCGGGCGTATTGAAGAGCTGATCACCGAACTGAAGCAGGATTACACCGTAGTGATCGTCACCCACAACATGCAGCAGGCTGCGCGTTGTTCCGACCACACGGCGTTTATGTACCTGGGCGAATTGATTGAGTTCAGCAACACGGACGATCTGTTCACCAAGCCAGCGAAGAAACAAACAGAAGACTACATCACCGGTCGTTACGGTTGATTCAGGAGTGCGTTATGGACAGTCTCAATCTTAATAAACATATTTCCGGCCAGTTCAACGCCGAACTGGAAAGCATCCGCACGCAGGTGATGACCATGGGCGGCATGGTGGAGCAGCAGCTTTCTGATGCAATCACCGCCATGCACAACCAGGACAGCGATCTGGCGAAGCGAGTCATCGAAGGCGACAAAAACGTCAACATGATGGAAGTGGCGATCGATGAAGCCTGCGTGCGCATTATTGCCAAACGTCAGCCGACGGCGAGCGACCTGCGTCTGGTGATGGTGATTAGCAAAACCATTGCCGAGCTGGAGCGTATTGGCGACGTGGCGGACAAAATCTGCCGTACTGCGCTGGAGAAATTCTCCCAGCAGCATCAGCCGTTGCTGGTAAGTCTGGAGTCGCTGGGCCGTCATACCATCCAGATGCTGCACGACGTGCTGGATGCGTTCGCGCGGATGGACATTGACGAAGCGGTGCGAATTTATCGGGAAGATAAAAAAGTCGATCAGGAGTACGAAGGTATTGTTCGTCAACTGATGACCTACATGATGGAAGATTCGCGGACTATTCCAAGTGTCCTTACCGCGCTGTTCTGTGCACGTTCTATCGAACGTATCGGCGACCGCTGCCAGAATATTTGTGAATACATCTTCTACTACGTGAAAGGTCAGGATTTCCGTCATGTAGGCGGTGATGAGCTGGATAAACTGCTGGCGGGAAAAGACCCGAAAGAGTAACGCTAACACATTGCCAGATAAGGCTTTTATGCCGCATCTGGCAATCAGCCCGGTAATGCATATTTATCGGGTAGATATACATTTTCTCTAAAAATTGCCTCACAAACTCCCCTTGATGCTATTCCCAATAGATTGCATATACATTATTTCATTCAAATTTTTGAATATTAATGTAGTGCTCTGTTCTAAAAAACATTCTTGTTATTTTTTATTAATAATGTAACCCTCACAGAAAAAAACAGAAACCAGGGTAAAAGCCCTATGTCAAAGCACAACAAATGTGAAATGAAAAATTTCAAGATAGAGACATCAAAAATATACTCTGTAAATAAAGAACCTGCAGTAGGTAAGACTGTCGGTGCATACTTGTTTATGCAGTAATTTATATATGGCTGTAATCTTCAAGATGGAGAGTGTAAAGAAGCAAGTATTATTGCAAGTAGTTTATTATGTTGCAATATATAAAAGTTTAATGGTGTAGAAATGGATTTTATAGAAACTTCGTTTTATAGAAAAGGTAGAGGCGATTATAGCGATGATAATTATTTTGATGATTGTGATTTTAGTTATGCTAATATGACATGCAAACGAAATGGAATTCTTGAAGATTTACTTGATCATGATCCAAGAAAATATTTTGGAAAAAGTGAAAATAAACTTAATCTGGATAAAACTCTTTCAGGCTTATATACAATAATATTTTCCCAAATGTCAAAGCTAATAACCATATAAATGATAAAATAGATAAGTGTTTAAAACTTAGCCATTGCTGTTTATATTATACTTGCTTGGGCAAGTTAGCCGGTGGAATTAACCTGTATGATTGTGATATTACTTTAACCACCAGGTTAAGTTATGATTTTGCTTCAAAAACACAAAGTAAAACACCTGCTTATATGGACATGCAAAGTGCTGTAGCTGAAAATGAAATTTCATCTTTCATAAAAAAGTTAATGGAAATTCATTCAAGAAAAAAAGATGTTAATGTGATTGATAATTGGGAAAAGGCGCTGGTAAATTTACAACATTTATTAGTTAACGCAATAAAATAGACTAAATAATAAGTCGGTATCTCTTGTTCATCGCAATCGCACTCTACGGTTTTATCCTGCTGAAATGAGCCTGTTTCCTGACACGGATATAAACACAAAATAGAGTGCTGTAGTTAATCTTTTTGGTTATTCAGAGCAAAATAACAGTAGTGATTCTTTATAAAAAGTAATCTCTCTATCATTTTTATATAAATCATCATTAAGATAATCCAGAAGCTCTTGCCTTACACTATAAATATTAGCTTTTTGGTCTACCAATGACGATAATATATCTTTGACTCCTTTTAATTTTATGACTCTATCAGATATTGTATTAAGGGTGAAGAGGATATTACGTTTATTAGAGCTTGAGAACCAATACTTCAAAATATTATCAGACCATTCTCTCGGTGTCTTAATTAGTTGCGCTTTTGTTCTGACTTTATCGAATGTGGAATCACTAAAATTTGTTCCTACGCACGAAATGAAATTCATTTCTGACTTGTCAAAATTGCAATTACGTATCTCACACATATCAAGATTAACATTTTGAAATATCGAATAATTCATATCGGCATGTGAAAAAGAACATGCAATAAACGATATAAACTCCAACCTGGAGTTAGAAAATGAATTGTTTTTAAAATCAAAAGCACAGGTTTTATTGATTCCATAATTGTTAGTCCATCTACAATATAACGAAATCATGTTTTTTATTAACTGATAACACCAATGTGATGATTGAGATAATTCACTGGGATATAAATTTAAATCCTCTTCGAATATAATCTGTGCGTTATAGTTGTTTATTGTATATATATGAAGGCAATCATTTTTTGATGCTATGGTTGTGCTAAAATTAAGTTGCTGAGCATGATCCTTGCTAACGAAATCCAATGTAATAATGTCTTTATTTCCTTTCTTTTCTATGTGATATGCGTTTAAAAAAGAAATTTCATCGATCTGTTCCTCACTTAATATAAATGGCATTTTGTTATCAAAGACAGTGTTATCGGCAGATGGGGCTGGAATACAAGTATTTGAGCACAGTTTTAATAAAAAAACATGAAAACGATGGAACTTGTTTTTGTACATAAGAGAGTCTAATCTCTGTTGTATCTTCTGTAATTGTCCTTTAGGAAGTAAATGCTGTAAATTTGAAAATGCGCAATCTAAAATACGTTGATAATCAAAAAGGTCTTTTCTTGGACCAGTTATCAAAAAATCGTCAGGCAATTTAGAAAAGTGATTGAGATGACATAAATATTCCCGTTGCTTCTTGTCTATATTCTTATAGGAAACTGCATAGTTTGGTGGAGTGCCAATAAGATTTTCCATAAATCACCTTGGTAACATATTATAAAATCTATTTATTCTAACATTGACAATATAACCAGCTATAAAAAATCGCTCATTTTCAGATATTGCTGTTTACCTGAGGGATGATTCGTTATGCCTAAAAATTGGGAATCCAGGGTAAACACCCTGGATTAAATCGGGGGAAATGAGCTATTTTTTATAGTCTTCACTGGTAATATAAGTAACACTTGTTGCTAACCTGGCTAGCGGTAGTGTTAATTAACAATCTAGATGTCGTTATTTTTAAACACCCTAATATTGCACATCGGAGGATTTATGGTTGCTAAATTAAGATCAGATGTTCTTATAAATACTAATCCCTTTTCAGAAGTGAAAAATGAGAAGCATAAGCATAACGGATATTCTGACAAGGTTACTTTAGATATTAATAATAAGAAATACGATGTAAATTTTAAGGATATTGAAAATATTCTGGATGGTAATGGGGTGTTGTTTAAAAAATGTACACTGTGGGAGTTTATTCGCGATCTTTTTCCCGGATCGCATATTAAACAAGTTAAAAGCTTAATTTACGAATTTGTGACAAAAAATGATAATAAAGCGGAGATGTTCAAGAATATTAAATCTCTGGCCAAAGTAGAAGAACAATGGCGATTTAGTACTACTACAGATTTTACCACAAATGAAAATAATGAAGTGGTTGTGTGTAGATCTTTTAATCTCTACACGGGGGAGACTGTAAATGAGGCCGATAAGCATCAAGTTTTTTCTGAAAGATTCACTCTTGATAACTATCTTGATGATTTACATTTTGATAATTCTCCCATGAAGAGATTAAAGTTTTCTGATAATGCTGTAAAACTTACGACGCTTATTAAAAATAAAATTCCTGTTTTTGATACAACTATCAATTTAAATTCGTTGCCTAAAGATGTATTAAATTCATTAAAATATTGTAGTTTTAAAAATGTAACTTTTTCAGGAAATATAGAAACTCCGACCCTTGAAGGCCCAGTTTTTGAAAATTGTTATTTCGAAGATTGTAAGTTCAACAACATACATTTTTATGATCCTAATGAAAAAACTGCAGAGTCAGGAAATGAAAAATCAATAATAGGTATGTTTAAAGGTTGTTTTATTTCTAAATGCGAAATAAATCATTATAGTTGTGAGACGTCTCAAGTCTACACCGTTAAACAACCCGTCAATATCCAAGAAAAATTAGGGGCTTATCTCTTTATGCAGTCTTTTGTTCAAGACTGTACAATTCAGGGAGGTAGTTGTCCTGGATCGAGTATACTTCTGAGTCATTTTTATAACTGTGATATCACAGGACTTGAAGCTCCTGGAATGAAATTTTTGGCAAACTCATTCAACAAGTCTAATAATAATTACATCAGGGGGAGGGATCATGGGATAGTATTTAATAATTGTACTTTGAACTATATTAAAATAAACAGTGGTCTTGGTGAAGCTGGTTCAGGTAAATATATATTTAACCCCGTTGAGTATTTTTCTGATCGCATTGAAAGAAGATCGAGAACTCTTAAGTTAGATGATAATTTTATTAAATGTGCAGACAATATTAATAAAGGTATTAACTCTTCATATAGCAATGAAAATACAGAGAATAATAACATTTTCTTTAAAAATAGTCGTTTGCACGGGGCGGATCTGGGCTATTGTTACAGAGAGGACAGACTCGAAGGCTGTACTATCGATTCTGCTACAATTTATTCACAAGGTAGTCTTACCGATAAAAAATACATTTATATGAATATAGACGGAGCTATAAGTAAAGAACAAATACCTAATTTCATAAATCAGGCAGATGCTCTATATAAAGACATAGGGGAACTTGAAAAATCCTTGCCAAATACTCGGCTAATATATGAAAAAGCATTTGCAGAATTACAGTCGTTTTTAGCCGCACTCTATAATGAAAATGGATCGTTTAAAGAGGAATTTTCTTTTGATATTGAAAAAGCTAATTTTTTTATCTTCAAAGATATGCATGGTAGGGCACAACATATCATTAACAATATGATGGGACGTGACAGAATTAACTTTGTTGAATCTGTCATAAAAGAAAAAATTTCGCAGTCAAATGCACAAGAAGATCTTAAATATTCAGAAGAATTTATCCGAAAAGAAAGGCAAGAGTCTCATAACCAATTTGATAGAAATTTAAATTTCAAATTTAAAGATCTTGTCCACCTATTTGACGATGTTGATATAGACAAAATAGAGCTAAAAAATCAACTAGAAAAAATAAAATCTTTTAAAGAACTTTACGACTCAGCACTCAATAATTTTGCTTTCGATTTTCAAAATTTAGCAGGTATATTTAAAATTAACAAGGAAAGTTTAACCAAATATTATCAGGAAGTAAAAGAGTCCAATGAGGGTTACGAGGATATATTGCAAAAAATTAACGAATTAACAAAAGAACATAATAAAATTGTGAAAGAGAAAGCACAACTAGTTAGTGAAAACAAAGATAATTTGACGCGTAATGATATACAAAGAAAATTAAATAACTTTAAGATTGATATTGATAAAATAGATGATGAAATACGAACTTACCAGGATATTGTTCAAAATTATAGTCGGGAGAAAAAATATAAAAAGTATAAAAAACTCAGTGAAATAATCTTGAATATTATTACATGGTTCGATAAATATCCCGATATTGTGAAAAATATAACCCAGGCTTAGCTAAGCAGAGAGTGATTGACTGGACGAATAACGACATAAATTTTTGAAAGGGAAACATACGCTTACTCATCAGACACTTGGTAGTCTTTATCTCAAACCAGCGTGACTGATGTGTAAGCGTTAAAGTTCGGAGCAATTAACGCGCTATATCCCAGCCGCGTGCCTTCCAGAGCGCAGGCAGTTGCGCCAGCTCGGTAAAGGTGGTGACTTTCGGGTGAACGATCGGCTTATTGTGCGGGTCAGCGCAGAAGTAAAACACTTCCATACCGGCATCTATCCCTGACTGCGCACCGGCGCTGGAGTCATCGACCAGAATGCAGTTTTCAACGTTCACATTCATCGCTTTTGCCGCATGGAACATTAATGCCGGATCGGGCTTCCAACGCTGGATATCGTAGCCGCTGAACAGTTTTTCCGGGAAGTAGTGCAGCATATTGAGCTTACCAAGCGAATGCTGCATTTTGCTCACCGGGCCATTAGAAACTACGCACATCGGCACGTTAACGCTCGCCAGCAATTCGTTCGCTCCCGCGATGACCTCTAGTTCGCTATCAAACAGGCGGGTGACTTCTGCGCGGTAAACGTGCTCTGCATCGGCCTGGACCATCGTCACGCCCTGCTCTTTACTGATGATATCGATGATTTCATAGAGTTTTACGCCTTTAAAACGGGTAAAAATCTCTTCCAGGTCAACGTTAATGCCAAATTCCCTGAACATCGTGACATAGGCGCGAGAGCAAATGACCTCGCTATCGACCAGCGTACCATCGCAGTCGAAAAATACCGCTTCTATCTGGGACATGTCTTTCCTTTATCATTAGTTTAACGTTTTCGTCATGCAAATTTGCACAACGCAATCGTTGCCGTATAAGCAAATACAATGAAAAAAAGTTAACTTCAGCCGTCCATATTGTCTCATTTTGGTATACGATAGCGACGGATTTTCCCTCCTTAGTTCGGAAATAGATAATGAGTCAACAACACACAACCCAGGCTTCTGGTCAGGGGATGCTGGAACGCGTGTTTAAACTGCGCGAACATGGCACGACGGCTCGGACCGAAGTGATCGCCGGTTTTACCACCTTCCTGACGATGGTTTACATCGTTTTTGTTAACCCGCAAATTCTTGGCGTTGCTGGCATGGACACCAGCGCCGTCTTCGTCACCACTTGTCTGATTGCTGCATTTGGCAGCATTCTGATGGGACTGTTTGCTAATCTGCCAGTTGCACTGGCACCAGCAATGGGCCTGAACGCATTCTTCGCTTTTGTGGTTGTACAGGCGATGGGCTTGCCGTGGCAGGTCGGGATGGGCGCAATCTTCTGGGGCGCGATTGGTCTATTGTTACTGACAGTTTTCCGCATTCGCTACTGGATGATTGCTAACATTCCGGTAAGTCTGCGTGTGGGCATCACCAGCGGTATCGGCCTGTTCATTGGCATGATGGGGCTGAAAAACGCGGGCGTGATTGTCGCGAATCCCGAAACGCTGGTGAGCATCGGTAACCTGACTTCTCACAGCGTGCTGCTGGGTATCCTCGGCTTCTTCATCATCGCTATTCTGGCCTCGCGCAATATTCACGCGGCGGTGCTGGTTTCTATTGTGGTGACGACGCTGCTGGGCTGGATGCTGGGTGATGTGCACTACAACGGCATCGTGTCTGCGCCACCGAGCGTAATGACAGTAGTGGGTCATGTCGATTTAGCCGGTTCGTTTAATCTCGGTTTGGCAGGGGTGATTTTCTCTTTCATGCTGGTCAACCTGTTTGACTCCTCCGGTACGCTGATTGGCGTGACCGATAAAGCAGGGCTGGCGGATGAGAAAGGTAAATTCCCGCGCATGAAGCAGGCGCTGTATGTCGACAGTATCTCTTCCGTGACAGGTTCGTTTATCGGTACTTCTTCTGTTACAGCGTATATTGAGTCCTCTTCCGGCGTTTCTGTTGGTGGTCGCACCGGTCTGACGGCAGTTGTTGTCGGCTTGCTGTTCCTGCTGGTTATCTTCCTGTCGCCGCTGGCGGGGATGGTGCCTGGCTACGCTGCAGCTGGTGCGTTGATCTACGTTGGTGTGCTGATGACCTCAAGTCTTGCTCGCGTGAATTGGCAGGATCTTACCGAATCCGTTCCAGCGTTTATTACCGCCGTGATGATGCCGTTCAGCTTCTCGATTACCGAAGGTATCGCACTGGGCTTTATCTCCTACTGCGTGATGAAAATCGGCACCGGACGTCTGCGCGATCTTAGCCCGTGTGTGGTTGTGGTGGCGCTGCTGTTTATCCTGAAGATTGTGTTTATCGACGCTCACTAAAATCGATAGCGCGTTAAAAACCCGCCATGCATGATTGCTGGCGGGTTTTTTATTTAGATCTTAACTCGCTGAATAAACTCACCAAATGCGGTTAATTGCCCGGTCAGGTGGTCAAGCGTACCCTGATCAATCACTTCTCCGGTTTGCGGATCAACTTTGTTCTGAATCACGCCGCCCATAAATTCAGGCTTGTTCATCACCATTGCATCGAGAAAAACCAGAATCTGGCGCAGATGATACTGACAGCGCGCGCCGCCAATCACGCCCATTGAGCTGGTCTGAATCAACACCGGTTTACCAGCCAGAGGTTGATCCGGCAGGCGGGAAAGCCAGTCGATGGCATTTTTCAGCCCGCCCGGTACCGAGTAGTTATATTCCGGCGTGACGATCACCACACCGTCAGCCTGACGGATCTGCTCCGCCATAGCTTCTACCGTTGCGGGAAAACCTTCTTCCTGCTGTACATCAGCGTCATACAGGGGAATGTCGGCAATGGAAGGTAATGCATTGATTTCCATGCTAGCAGGAGCAATTTTCGGCAGGGTACGTGCAACCATGCCATTAAATGAGCCTTTGCGCAGGCTTCCCAGTAACGTAACCACCTTCAATTTTTCAGACATGATGACTCCTGTGGTTGTCTATCAATTTGGCGAAAAAGACTTCATGGTAGAGAGTTGGGCAAAACGCATCATCCTGCTGGTAGGATTGTTGGCGCGGCTGTGAATATCCGGCAGGCTTTTCCAGCCGCGTTTGCCATCTAACTCCCAGACACTGAGCTTTTCAATTGTGGGCGTGACCGCCACGGACCACACCAGCACGTCCTCCGCGTCGCATAACGCTTCTACATGATTTACATGAGCACATTTCAGGCGTCCGGCAATGGGCAGCAGCTGCAGATCGCGCGGATCGTCATTCAAAACATCACCGGTTAGTTTTAGCACGCTTCGGCGCAACGTGATGAGTTGCGCCCGCGCTTCGTTAGGATCGTTTTGTTTACTGATCCATAGCGATTCATTGCTGGAAAAGGTGTGGTTATCGAGCGCGTGTGGGCTATGAAACCCGCGCGTCGCACGCTGCAGTTCCATATCGAGGCCACATTCACCTTCGGTTGTTAGCGCCACGCCAACCATATTCCCGGCATAGGAAATAGAAAACGAGGGCAAATTTTTATCACTGAAAACCGGTTTTCCTTTCGGCAGGGTGACGATTTCCGGTAATTCGCCGATGCCATACAGCATGAACATCAGTTCTGCGAGTAAACCTCTGGACGCCAGGAAACGGCTTTGACGATGAGGGGGAATATTTCGGGCTTCTTGATGACACTGGGAGGAGAGACGAACAGAAATCAGATGTCCTTCCGTTAAAATCCCTCGGGCAAAGTGAGTCGCCATTTTTCGCTCCATGCTTAATGGTCCATTATGAATACAAGAGTAATCATTTACTGGAATGATGGACAGACTAAAGCAGCTAAAAGTTCGATTCAGACAATCTTATTACAACTATTTTACATTTTATTGTGAAATAGGGTTGCGTTTCATACGATTCGGTTATGCCATCGACGCGTAAAGATTTTTAATGGTTTCCCGTAACCAGACGATCTTCGGATTATGGCTGTTCCGTTTATGCCACAGTAGGGTAAAAGGGACTTCCAACTTTTTTTGCTGGCTTTCGTCAAACGGGAGAGGTAGAGCAACTAACGGCAGTTGGTGGAGTTGATTGTAGTACTGACAGTAGCGTGGTGCGGTCGCCAGTAGCAGATTGTCGGGCTGCGCTGCCATAAACAGTGACTGCTCGAATTCCGGCAAACTCATAGCAATCGTGCGTTCGCGCCCCAGCTCCTGTAACACATTGTCCAGCGCCCAGGTATCGCTCTGTTCCCAGCAAATGCTGATATGTGGGTAACGTAAAAAGGTATCCAGATCCCACGCTTCATGCAGTGCTGGATGATCTTTGCGCAACCAGACGCAGGGCACATCCCTAAACAGTACTTCATAATCAATGGCTAATGGCAGCGAACTTAGCAGCTCCCGCGAACGGGGATGGCTTTCGCGACCGGAAAAACCAATATCCACTTCGCCACGGGTAATCGCATCCAGTGAATCATAATCCCAGTTGCGCAATTTGATCGTCGCCTGGGGGTAACGCTGGTAGATCTGCTTAGTCAGCGTATTGAACATGATCATCATCAGCGGCGATTCCGCCGCCAGTTCAAACTTAAGACCGCGCGGCGTTTGGTGGTGCGGTTTATCCAGCAGCAGATTGCTCATTTGCATCCACTCCGCCAGATTTTGCTCCATGCTGACCATTAGCGGTGTGGGCGACAGGCCCAGCGGTGAGTTCACAAAGAGCGGGTCATCAAACCACATTCTAAGTTTTGCCAGAGACTTACTCACCGCCGAAGGCGTCACGTTCATCCGCTTAGCCGCTTTGGTCACGCTGCGTTCCTGCATCAGCAGTTGCAGGCAGAGCAGTAAATTGAGATCAAGCGTGGTGATGGATTTCTTCATGAGCGGCAACGGGGCGTCCAGGCGCGACGAACATAATCAGCAACAGGCTCACTATGCTACAGGCAATCAGAATCCCGATCAGCATATTCCATGCGCCGATACCAACCACCGCTGCCAGCCAAATCCACAGTGACGAACCGCAAACTTGCGCAATACCTAAGGTCGAGCTGGCTACGCCCGCGCGTAATGAAAACGGCCCTAACGCCTGACTCATCGCTACGCCAAAACCTACCGAGAAACCGGCGCAAATCAGCGTGATACCAAACAGAGAAACCGCATGGGAAGGTGAAACTGCAAGAGTGATACCTGCCGCCAGAAATAACACCTGTGAGGTGATCATCAACGTACGTGGCTTAAAGATCCCCAGTGCAAATGGCGTGGAGAATGAAACGGTCATGCTGACCCCTGCGGTCAACGCCATTATGGTGGCGTATTCTCCGCGCTCAAAACCCATGATTTCCATCAGCAATACCGGCGACGTATTCACGAAGGTGAGGATCACCGAAACGCTGAGGGTGGTGATAACAACACGGCTGAGGAAAAACCGGTTAAGCAGCGACTCGCTATTTTCTCGTGGTTTGTCAGAAGCTGCGGGGGCGGCAGGGCGCGTTTCTTTTAAAATAAACAAAGACAACATCAGTACTGCGATGCCCATCGTTGCCATCGTCCAGAACAGACTCTGCCACGGGAATTTAAGCATAATCAGGTGTCCGAGCACTGGCGCTAACACCGGAATGATGCAGGTAATACCGTTGAGTAATGACAGCACTTTTGCCCGACGTCGATCATCCAGTGTGTCACGTAAAATGGCGAACGCCACCACGTAACAACAGCCTGCGCCTAACCCCTGTAGAAATCGCCCTGCAAGAAATAACGTGCTGGTTTCAGCCAGTGAACAGAACACCGAGGCGATAATAAATAGCGCCGCGCCGGGTATGGCGACAGGCTTTCTCCCTGAACGATCGGCCACTTTACCGGCAAATAACATCGCTGCTGCCATACCTGCCAGATAAACGGAGAACGCAATATGCAACTGCGCTTCGCTGGCATTGAGATCGGCGGCGATGCGCGGTAAACCAACGAGGTACATATCAATCCCGGCGGGATAAAGTAAAACCAGGGCAAAACTACAAATCAAAAAGCGGGACATGGGCTAAAGCGTCCTGATAGTAAGGTGACGCAAAGCATACGTGGTGAAGGAGAATCAGGCGAGTTGCCATTTGGACATAAGTGATTTCCTGACAGGCAAGAAGCCAGCTATTTCGCTGGCTTCTTAAACGGATTAGCCAAATTTAGGTAACACATTAAAGACGTTACCGAACCAGCATAAAATTACGGTTATACCAAAGAGAATGACAATCGCCGGAATAAGATTGCCGCCCCAGACCGTGAACATCTGGTTGGGAAACTTCTTGCGAGCTTTGATTGCCAGCACCGCGGGGATAATGACTGCCCAGATGGTGGCGCACAACCCGGCACCGCCGATCCCGTAAATAAAGCCGTTTGGGAAGACGAGATATAACAAAGCAGGTGGCAGGAAGGTTAACAGCACGGTTTTGAAACGCCCGCCGTGGGAGTTATCAATCTTAAACAGATCCGCCAGATAATCGAACAACCCCAGCGTGACACCAAAAAACGAGCTGGCGACAGCTAAGTTAGAGAACACCAGCAGGCAAAACTCGATAATGCCGTGCTGTTTGGTGCCGAGGAACGATTTCACCAGCGAATCAACGTTGCCGCCTGAGGAGATAATCGCCTTAAAGCTTTCTCGCGGAATATTCCCCATCGTGCAATAGAGCCAGAAGAGATAAATCACCAGCGCCAGCAGCGAACCAAAAACCACACTTTTGATTAGCTTATCTTTGCGTTTGCCATAGCAAATAATCAGGCTGGGAATATTGCCGTGGAAACCAAATGACGCCAGACACACCGGCAAAGCCATAAAGATATACGGGAAGTAAGACGTTCCCGCAGTGGTGCTGGTGGCATCGCGCAGAATGGAGTAATCGACCTGGAAGAAGAAAGAACCAAACACGATCACAAAGGAGATAATCTTCAGCCCGAGGAACAACGAGGTAATACGGCTGGCGGCTAACGAGCTTATCCACAATACGCTGGCAACGAAAATGGCTGTGCAGATCCCGACAATACGTGGATTAGCGTGATAACCCAAATTCATTGATATCGTTTCACTAATGATCGCACCATTAGCAGAGATATAGGCATAAGTGAGGATATAGAGAACGAAGGCAACGGTAATACCGCTGATAATGTTCCAGGTGTTACCGATTAAATCTTTGGTGATGGTGTTAAAACTGGAGCCGACGGGATAATTTAAATTTGCTTCTAATAATAATAACCCGGAATGAAGCATTGAAAACCAGGCAATGATAAGGATAAAGGCACCCCAGAAAAACCAGGCACCGGCAAGATCAACAGGTAAAGCAAACATACCTCCACCGATTACTGTACCTGCTATAACCATAACACCCCAAAATGCAGAGTGCTTTTTTTCAGCTTGATCAGTCATGATGCCACCTTTAGAGGAAGGCTATTTTTGTTATTGAAGATGTAGGGAGTTAGAGTGGCTAACATCCTTATAGCCACTCTGAATGTATTAATTAAACTTCTTTCAGTTTTGCGGTGAAGTGACGCAATACTTTTGGCTCATAGGTAAAGGTTAAACCTTTAATATTCGCCGCGTTCTCTTTCACATGTTTGAAGGCTTCAATAATGAAGTCCATATGTGTTTGAGTATATGTTGCGCGCGGAATGGTTAAACGCAGCAGTTCAGCCGGGCACGGCAACTGTTTACCGGTTTTCGGATCGCGGCCTAACAGGAAAGAACCAATTTCTACCGCACGGATACCGGCGACTTTATACAGCTCGCAGGCCAGCGCCTGTGCCGGGAACTGATCTGCCGGGATATGCGGCAACAGTTTACCTGCATCAACGAATGCCGCGTGACCGCCCGCCTGCTGGCAGACAACGCCAATCTCTTCCAGACCATCGACCAGATACTGTACCTGCGCGATACGATAAGCCAGCCAGTCCAGATTCATGCCGTCATACAGACCTACCGCCAGACGCTCCATCGCACCGCCTTCCAGGCCGCCATATGTCGGGAAGCCTTCCTGTACCACGCAAAGGGTTCTGCATTCGGTATACACATCAAAGAAGCTGTCGTCTTTCATGCACAGCAAGCCGCCCATCGGCACCATTGCATCTTTCTTGGCGGACATCGCCAGCATATCGGCATATTTGTAGGTTTCGCGGGTGATCTGCTCGATGGTCCAGTCTTTGTATTCTGCTTCACGCTGCTTGATGAAATAGGCGTTTTCGGCAAAGCGCGCGGAGTCCATTACCACCGGAATATCGTATTTCTTCGCGATGCTGTACATCGCTTTTAAGTTTGCCAGTGAAACCGGCTGACCACCTGCGGAGTTACTGGTGATGGTTGCAACGATATACGGCACGTTATTCGGGCCAACTTCTTCAATACCGCGTTCTAATCCCTCAAGGTCAAAGTTGCCTTTAAAGTCGTAACGCACGCCCGTATCGAAGGCTTCTTTGATATAGACGTTACGCACGGTACAGCCGTTGATCTGGCTATGGCCCTGCGTGGTATCAAAGAAATAGTTAGAGAACGCCACCATTTTGCTGCGATCCAGGCCCTTTTCCTGCTCGCGTTTTTTAATCAGAACTGGAATATAGATTTGCTCTGCACCACGGCCCTGGTGAGTCGGAATGGTGTATTGATAACCAAAGATATTTTTCACTGACTCGGCTAACGCATAGTAGCTGCGGCTGCCACTGTAAGCTTCGTCGCCGCGCATCATCGCGGCCTGCATACTCTGCGTCACCGCCCCGGTGCCGCTGTCGGTCAGTAAATCGATAAACACATCTTCGCTATCCAGCAAGAACGGGTTCATACCGGATTTAATAATTGCCTCTTCACGATAAGCGCGAGTGGTACGTTTTACTGGCTCAATAACACGAATGCGGAACGGTTCAGGGAGATGTTTAAAGTTTTCCATTACATAATCCTTCATTTATTTTAATTACAGTGATCCCTGTGAATATGATATTTGCAATATCTATTAATTCGCCAGTTATATATGCCAAGACCATCATTTACTAAAACAAGTAAATAAATGAGAGACAGCCTTTGCAAAAGGCAAAATTAAGATATAGCAAACAAATAGATCACATTGAATCTAATCGGTTTGGCTCTGGTGATGGCTACAGAAGGGCAAATCAAGGGCGGTGATCGACAATCTTGTTGTCAATATTAAACCATTTTGAGGTCACACATATATGTAAGATATTCATAATGCACTTATCCTCGAAAGAGACAAGGCTACAGTATAATACTCAAGAAATTTGTCTATGCTGAAATTGTTTAAATGTGAATCGAATCACAATTAGTTATTGGCTGTGTTTGTGGGAGCTGGCGCATACGGAATATTAACATAAATCCGTGGGTGGATAATTTTTTAATTTTTATCATTATTGTTGAAGGTGATGGCATTGATTATAGGGATACCATTACAAGGAGCTTTTTCCCACGTTGACGTGTCGCGGTTTACTCACCTCATTACCAGGTCGATGACCTTATAGGGAAATGACGTAAAAAGACGAATAACTCTATAAATGAGCGAAATTTGATAGTTGATATTTAAATAGTAACCTTATTATTACTACAACTTTCATATGAATGAGGAGAAAGGAAATGGTTGATAACGTAACTGTTGGCAGAGTATGTGTACAATCTTCTTCTTTCATACCTGATTTGGATGGAGGAAAAAATAAAACTCAATTAATCGTTGACGATATAGTGTCGTATCTTAAAAATCCTTCAGTTTATTCACTTGAAAAAGCGGGTTCATTAAGTAATTTTGTTAATAATAGCAGTGAGATTGAACCATGGGTTTTTATCGGTGGTGGACTTATTATTATTGTCTCAACATCTGAGCAAGACCCTGAAAGTATGATTGTAACTGTGGGGGATGCTGAAGGAAAGTATGCTACACAGATTTTTGTACCGCCTGCGCTTACAACATCCCTCAAAGATATTTTTATTCGCTCTCATACGAACGCAGATGATGAGAGTTTTACTAAAGAGCAGAAAAAAGCTAATAGTAAATATGATATTGTAGATTATAACTGTAAGGTTTATTTTAATGAAAAACCAGAAGATTTAGTCGTGTGCAGGCATATTTCTCTGCAGTATTGTATAGATTCAATGAATGAAAATACAGGTAAAGTTCCATTGAAGGAATGCTATTCAACTCCAGAAGGGATACAGCAACATTTTCCATACGAGCTTGATCAGCAATTTGATAATCTAATAAACAATCCACCACCAGGTACATGCGTCGTTGCTAGTGACAAGTTCGGGGAGATATTATCTGTCTTCTTTCACAGAATGGAAAAAGAGAAGTTAACGCATATGGCGGCAATCGTTAAATCTCAAAAACATGCTATGGCCGTCCGCTTGAGGATAAAACAAACGCCTGCCGGAGAAACTGAATATGTTGTATCCTTTTATGATCCTAATGCAACCAATACTGCAGTACGCTATAAAGCAAAAAACTGTGATTCTTTTGGGTCATTACAATCATTTATAAATATTGAGTTGGCGAATATAAAATGGGTAAAAACAGAGATTTGCTCCGAGTGTGTAGGCATAATTCCTTATCTCCCTCGAGAGCAGGCCCATTTATTAAGTGGTATAGAAAATGAATTGCAACCACCATTATCACCATCAGCATTATATCTATTAATGCAAATGGGGACGTATGAAAATATTGTTCTTTTTTTCGATAAGTTAAGAAATTCCCAAGAAATGACAGTATCAAAGGTTCTTGAGATTCTTGCTGCTAAAGGACCAGGGGGAACATATGGGTTATATATGTCACTGCAACACGATAATCTTAATAAGATTAATGAATATATAACAAATTTAAAAGAGTTGGCCCGAAAATTTAACTTTAGCCGGGAAGACCTGGAAACTCTACTCCTTGCGAAAGATAACCGTGGTGTGAGCGCGATTTCTGTAGCGTTATCAAAAAATAAAAAAGAAAGTGTCAAGGCATTGTTCTTGGCGATAGATGACTTTGAGAAAGAGTTTGGGGTAAATAAAAATGAAATACTTCTTTATATAGGAAAAAAAATATGCTCAACTTATGATTTAAATAGCGCTATTAAAACCAATAATTATAATGTTGTTAATATATTGCTCGCCAATATAAAAGCCAAAATGTTTAAAAATGAAATAAATAAAGAAGATATATTGAAACTGATGGCTGCAAGAGAAAAATGGACGGGGGAGTCAGACAAATGGACGAAGGCATCAGGCTTATATTCTGCGATAGTGAAAGGGTATACGGAGATTGTTGCCGCCTGGATGGAGACAGCTGATGTGATAGCCAGCCATTATGAAAATGATAAAGATGTGGTGAGAGAACTACTGTCGCTGAGCAGAAATAATGCCGTCTGCTCTTTGCATATTGCAAGCTTTAAGAAAATGAGTAAACAGGTCATTGACGTATATCTGAATGCGGCGATTCGCCTGGCGTTGCAACACGGATTCACTTTCGATGAAATTGTGGAGCAGTTTACCCGTGACTTTGATGGCAAGCCATTCTCTCATGTGGTAAATAACGGGGATGATATACATATGGGACTCTGGCTGAAAATATTCAAAATTGTGGTTGGTGAAAATGAAAATTACCTTAAAGATGTGATGATGCAGCTGGAAGAAAAGAATAATGAAGGTAAATCTGTAATAAGTCAGGCAAATGGCAATCCTGTACTTAAAGAACTATTCTGGAAAGCAGTAGACGAATTTAACTTTCCGCAAGAGGAGCTTAATAGGTTAAAGCAATATCGTTCTCTGTAAAGACAGGACTGCAAGGTGTTTAAAGTCGCTCCAGCCAGTAGCAAATGCAGTTTTGGTGCAGGATGCTCATAAAAAACAAGCGCTGTTCCGTTCTGATAGTTAGTTTCCCCAGAACGGAACAGTGCCCTTTATATCAATTTAGACGACTCACTTACCAATACAGAAGCTGGAGAAAATCCGCCCCAGTAGGTCGTCTGAAGTAAATTCCCCGGTGATCTCGCTTAAGTTCTGCTGCGCCAGGCGCAACTCTTCCGCCAGCAGTTCACCCGCCCAGGCACCTAACAGTTGCGCTTTACCCTGTTGCAGGTGCTCTGCCGCCTGTTCCAGTGCCTGTAGGTGACGACGACGCGCCAGGAAGCCGCCTTCCATGTTGGTGTCAAAGCCCATGCTCTGTTTGAGATGGTTACGCAGCACGTCCACACCTTCACCAGTCCTTGCCGAGAGACGAATTAACGCGTGACCGTTCACTTCGCTCATCCCCAACGTTTCGCCGGTGATATCGGCTTTATTGCGTACCACGGTGATCGGCAGTTTCGCTGGCAGACGGGCGATAAACTCCGGCCAGATCTCTGCTGGATCAACGGCATCCGTGGTGGTGCCATCAACCATAAACAGCACACGGTCGGCCTGTTCAATTTCCTGCCATGCGCGCTCGATACCAATACGTTCCACTTCGTCACTGGCTTCGCGTAATCCGGCGGTATCGATGATATGCAGCGGCATTCCGTCAATGTGGATATGCTCACGCAGTACGTCACGCGTGGTTCCGGCGATATCAGTCACGATTGCCGCTTCACGGCCCGCCAGCGCGTTCAGTAGGCTTGATTTACCGGCGTTTGGACGCCCGGCAATGACGACTTTCATCCCTTCGCGCAACAAGCTGCCCTGACGAGCCTCGGCGCGTACTGCGTCGAGATCGGCAATCACGTCATTGAGCTGGGCTTCAATTTTGCCGTCGGAGAGGAAATCGATCTCTTCATCAGGGAAATCAATTGCCGCTTCGACGTAAATGCGCAAGTGGGTGAGGGCTTCCACCAGATGGTTAACCCGTGCGGAGAACGCGCCTTGTAGCGAGTTTAGCGCTGAGCGCGCCGCCTGTTCCGAGCTGGCGTCGATAAGGTCTGCAATCGCTTCGGCCTGGGCTAAATCGAGTTTATCGTTAAGAAACGCGCGTTCGGAAAACTCACCTGGACGGGCAATCCGTAGGCCGGGAATAGTCAGAATGCGTTTTAACAGCAGGTCGAGGATCACCGGACCGCCATGACCTTGCAGTTCCAGCACATCTTCGCCGGTGAACGAGTTCGGGCCAGGGAACCATAGCGCAATCCCCTGATCGAGCACGCTGCCATCGGCGTCTTTAAACGGAAGATAATCGGCGTAGCGCGGCTTAGGCAGTTTACCCAGCACGGTTTCGGCAACTTCACGGGCTTTGAGGCCGGAGATGCGCAGGATGCCAACGCCGCCACGTCCCGGAGGCGTGGCCTGGGCTACGATAGTGTCATTATCGCTCATGATGTTCCTGTTGCTTTGTGTGGCGGATGCGCGGTGCTTATCCGCCCTACGAAAAGAAAAAAGGCGGTCAACTGACCGCCCTTATTTTAGCGAAAACTCACCGAATCAGGATTTTTTCTTCTCGCGGCTATGCAGGCCACGTTTTTCCAGACCACGGTAAATCAGCTGCTGCTGAATAATGGTAACCAGGTTGCTGACGATATAGTACAGCACCAGACCTGATGGGAACCACAGGAAGAACACCGTGAAGATGACCGGCATAAAGGTCATGATCTTCTGCTGCATCGGGTCGGTCACTGTGGTCGGCGACATCTTCTGAATGAAGAACATCGTTACGCCCATCAGGATCGGCAGGATGTAGTACGGGTCCTGTGCTGACAGGTCGTGGATCCACAGTGCAAACGGTGCCTGACGCAGTTCAACGGAACCCATCAGCATGTAGTATAACGCCAGGAAGATTGGCATCTGGATCAGCAGCGGGAAGCAGCCGCCCAGCGGGTTAACCTTCTCAGCTTTGTACAGCGCCATCATTTCCTGGCTGATACGCTGTTTGTCATCGCCCAGACGCTCACGCATCGCCTGAATCTTCGGCTGCAGCATACGCATCTTCGCCATGGAGGTGTACTGCGCTTTGGTCAGCGGGTACATGATGCCACGAACGATAAAGGTGATGATGATAATGGAGAAGCCCCAGTTACCCACAAAGCTATGGATCCATTTCAGCAGTTTGAACAGCGGCTGAGAGATGAACCACAACCAACCGTAATCAACGGTCAGATCCAGGTGCGGAGCAACTGCTGCCATTTTGTCCTGGATTTCAGGGCCAACCCACAGGGTGCTGTTCATTGCGCCAGTCTGACCAGGCTGAACCAGTACCGGCTGAGATTTATAGCCGATAGCGGCGATGCCGTTACCCAGATTAGCGGTGTAGAAGTTGTTGGTACCGTCGTTATGCGGGATCCACGCAGTCGCGAAATACTGTTGCAGCATCGCCACCCAACCACCTTTCGAAGAGATGTTCAGGTTTTCGTTATCGGCAATGGTATCGAACTTATATTTCTCGTACTTCTCGTCAGGCGTGGAGTACGCCGCGCCACGGAAGGTGTGCAGTGCGAAGTTGCTGCTTCCGGTGTCGAGATGCGGTGGCAGTGTAATGGATTGCTTCAACTGACCAAAGGTGGAGATCTCCAGCGGTTTCTCGCCAGCGTTCTGCACGTTGTAGTTGACGTTGACAGCGTAATCACCACGTTTCAGGACAAACGTTTTGGTAAACGTGTTGCCTGCCGCGTCGGTATACGTCATCGGCACCTGCAGTTCATTTTGACCTTCAGCCAGCACATAAGCGTCTTTTTCAACGTTATACAGCGGACGCGGGCCGTTAGCCGGATTATCCGGGCCATCACGACCGGTCAGACCGCTCTGTGCCTGATAAATAAACTGCGGTGAAGTTTCCAGCAGCTGGAACGGCTGGGTAGAGTTCAGCTCTTTCGGGTAAGCAGGCAGCAGAGCTTGCTCAACATCACCACCACGGGTGTTGATGGTCAGATCAAGCACGTCGGTCTTAACCGAGATCAGTTTCCCCTGGCCACTGGCCGGTACGCCCTGGTCGGCGGCGCTACCCGCTGCGGTGGTCGTTGTCTGCGTGGTCTGTTGGGCCTGAGGTTGCGGGTTTTTATCCTGCTCCCAGGCTTGCCAGATCATGAAAGACACGAACAGCAAAGCGATGACTAAAAGATTGCGTTGCGAATCCATCGTTAGTGTTCTCTGGTATCAAATGGTCCGGGCGGGACGGGATCGTCACCACCAGGGTGTAAAGGGTGGCATTTTAATACGCGTTTCACCGTCAACCAACTGCCTTTTATCACTCCAAACCTGCGCAATGCCTCAATTCCGTAGCTTGAACAGGTTGGAGTGAAACGACAATGCGGCCCGAGTAGCGGACTAATCAGGCGTTGATAGACCCGAATGAGGGCTATCAGGACCCGCGAGCCAGGCGACAGTGGCGGCGCCATAATTTTTCCAACGCTTCCGAGAGAGCACGGTTATCGAGGTCGGCAACCCCTTTTTTCGCCACCACCACGAAATCCATAGCCGGGAGTTCATGTTGGCGCAGACGGAAGCTTTCACGCGTCAGACGTTTAATCCGATTGCGTTCATGGGCGCGTCGAACGTTTTTCTTGGCGACTGTAAGACCGATACGGGGATGCCCCAGCGAATTCAGGCGGCCGAGAATAGTAATTTGCGGCGTGCCAGCCCGTTGTGGCTGCTGGAAGACGAATGTGAATTGACTGGGAGTTAACAAGCGTAACTCCCTGGGAAATGCGAGCTTAACCACTCAGGGGTTAGCTTTATTACTTAGAAACGGTCAGACGAGCGCGGCCTTTAGCACGACGACGTGCCAGAACCTGACGACCATTTTTAGTAGCCATACGAGCACGGAAGCCGTGAGAACGGTTGCGCTTCAGTACAGACGGTTGAAAAGTGCGTTTCATGGCGATTTCTACCTAAACTTGAATAAATTCAATGGCTTTATTGGATATCCGCCGAAAAATGAAACGATGGACACCGAAGCCATGGGTGATTAAAGAGGCCGGATTGTAATAATTGTACACTCCGGAGTCAATTCTCTTTCCTTATTTACCGCGCTTTTCCGCACCTTTTCGCAGGGAAAACGTACGGCCTCACACCAGTGAAAACCAGCATGGCGCGCCGGGTGGAGGATTATACGGGCTGACGGGTAAAGCGCAAGGATCGTCCTGGATCTTTATTAGATCGATTAAGCCAATTTTTGTCTATGGTCATTAAATTTTCCAATATGCGGCGTAAATCGTGCCCGCCTCGCGGCAGGATCGTTTACACTTAGCGAGTTCTGGATCATCCTGTGGATAAATCGGGAAAATCTGTGAGAAACAGAAGATCTCTTGCGCAGTTTAGGCTATGATCCGCGGTCCCGATCGTTTAGCAGGATCTTGATCGGGCATATAACCGCAGACAGCGGTTCGTGCGTCACCCTCAAGCAGGGTCTTTTCGACGTACGTCAACAATCATGAATGTTTCAGCCTTAGTCATTATCGACTTTTGTTCGAGTGGAGTCCGCCGTGTCACTTTCGCTTTGGCAGCAGTGTCTTGCCCGATTGCAGGATGAGTTACCAGCCACAGAATTCAGTATGTGGATACGCCCATTGCAGGCGGAACTGAGCGATAACACGCTGGCCCTGTACGCGCCAAACCGTTTTGTCCTCGATTGGGTACGGGACAAGTACCTTAATAATATCAATGGACTGCTAACCAGTTTCTGCGGAGCGGATGCCCCACAGCTGCGTTTTGAAGTCGGCACCAAACCGGTGACACAAACGCCACAAGCGGCAGTGACGAGCAACGTCGCGGCCCCAGCACAGGTGGCGCATGCGCAGCCGCAACGTGTTGCGCCTTCTACGCGTTCCGGTTGGGATAACGTCCCGGCTCCGGCAGAACCGACCTATCGTTCTAACGTAAACGTCAAACACACGTTTGATAACTTCGTTGAAGGTAAATCTAACCAACTGGCGCGCGCGGCGGCTCGTCAGGTGGCTGATAACCCTGGCGGTGCCTATAACCCGTTGTTCCTTTATGGCGGCACGGGGCTGGGTAAAACTCACCTGCTGCATGCGGTGGGTAACGGCATTATGGCGCGTAAGCCGAATGCCAAAGTGGTTTATATGCACTCCGAGCGCTTTGTTCAGGACATGGTTAAAGCCCTGCAAAACAACGCGATCGAAGAGTTTAAACGCTACTACCGTTCCGTAGATGCACTGCTGATCGACGATATTCAGTTTTTTGCTAATAAAGAACGATCTCAGGAAGAGTTTTTCCACACCTTTAACGCCCTGCTGGAAGGTAACCAGCAGATCATTCTCACCTCGGATCGCTATCCGAAAGAGATCAACGGCGTTGAGGATCGTCTGAAATCCCGCTTCGGTTGGGGACTGACTGTGGCGATCGAACCGCCAGAGTTAGAAACCCGCGTGGCGATCCTGATGAAAAAGGCCGACGAAAACGACATTCGTTTGCCGGGCGAAGTGGCGTTCTTTATCGCCAAGCGTCTACGCTCTAACGTACGTGAGCTGGAAGGGGCGTTGAACCGCGTCATTGCTAACGCCAACTTTACCGGACGGGCGATCACCATCGACTTCGTGCGTGAGGCGCTGCGCGACTTGCTGGCATTGCAGGAAAAACTGGTCACCATCGACAATATTCAGAAGACGGTGGCAGAGTACTACAAGATCAAAGTTGCGGATCTCCTTTCCAAGCGTCGATCCCGCTCGGTGGCGCGTCCGCGCCAGATGGCGATGGCGCTGGCGAAAGAGTTGACTAACCACAGTCTGCCCGAGATTGGCGATGCGTTTGGTGGTCGTGACCACACAACGGTGCTTCATGCTTGCCGGAAGATCGAGCAGTTGCGTGAAGAGAGCCACGATATCAAAGAAGATTTTTCAAATTTAATCAGAACATTGTCATCGTAAACCTATGAAATTTACCGTAGAACGTGAGCATTTATTAAAACCGCTACAACAGGTGAGCGGTCCGTTAGGTGGTCGTCCTACGCTACCGATTCTCGGTAATCTGCTGTTACAGGTTGCTGACGGTACGTTGTCGCTGACCGGTACCGATCTCGAGATGGAAATGGTGGCACGTGTTGCGCTGGTTCAGCCGCACGAACCAGGGGCGACGACCGTTCCGGCGCGCAAATTCTTTGATATCTGCCGTGGTCTGCCTGAAGGCGCGGAAATTGCCGTGCAACTGGAAGGTGAGCGGATGCTGGTGCGTTCCGGGCGTAGCCGTTTTTCGCTTTCCACCCTGCCAGCAGCAGATTTCCCGAACCTCGATGACTGGCAGAGCGAAGTCGAATTTACCCTGCCGCAGGCGACGATGAAGCGTCTGATTGAAGCGACTCAGTTTTCGATGGCGCATCAGGATGTTCGCTATTACTTAAACGGTATGCTGTTCGAAACCGAAGGTGAAGAACTGCGTACCGTGGCGACCGACGGTCACCGTCTGGCGGTCTGTTCCATGCCAATTGGTCAGTCTTTGCCAAGCCATTCGGTGATCGTGCCGCGTAAAGGCGTGATTGAACTGATGCGTATGCTCGACGGCGGCGACAATCCGCTGCGCGTGCAAATTGGCAGCAACAACATTCGCGCCCACGTCGGCGACTTTATCTTCACTTCCAAACTGGTGGATGGTCGCTTCCCGGATTACCGCCGTGTTCTGCCAAAGAACCCGGACAAACATCTGGAAGCAGGCTGCGATCTGCTCAAGCAGGCGTTTGCTCGTGCGGCGATCCTCTCCAACGAGAAATTCCGCGGCGTGCGACTGTATGTCAGCGAAAATCAGCTGAAAATCACCGCCAATAACCCGGAACAGGAAGAAGCGGAAGAGATCCTCGACGTTACCTATAGCGGTGCGGAGATGGAAATTGGCTTCAACGTCAGCTATGTGCTGGATGTTCTGAACGCGCTGAAATGCGAAAACGTGCGCATGATGCTGACCGATTCGGTTTCCAGTGTGCAGATTGAAGATGCCGCATCACAGTCGGCTGCCTATGTTGTCATGCCAATGAGACTGTAATGTCCCTCACCCGCTTGTTGATCCGCGATTTCCGCAACATTGAAACCGCGGATCTCGCTTTATCTCCCGGCTTTAACTTTCTGGTTGGTGCCAACGGCAGTGGCAAAACCAGCGTGCTGGAAGCCATCTATACGCTCGGCCACGGTCGGGCGTTTCGCAGTTTGCAGATTGGTCGTGTTATTCGCCACGAGCAGGAGGCGTTTATTCTCCACGGGCGTTTACAGGGCGAAGAGCGCGAGACGGCGATTGGCCTAACCAAAGATAAACAGGGCGACAGCAAAGTCCGCATCGACGGTACTGACGGGCATAAGGTCGCCGAGCTGGCGCATCTGATGCCGATGCAACTGATAACGCCAGAAGGGTTTACTTTACTCAACGGCGGCCCCAAATACAGAAGAGCCTTCCTCGACTGGGGATGCTTTCACAACGAACCCGGATTTTTCACCGCCTGGAGCAATCTCAAGCGATTACTCAAGCAGCGCAATGCGGCACTGCGCCAGGTGACTCGTTATGAACAGCTACGCCCGTGGGACAAAGAACTGATCCCGCTGGCAGAACAAATCAGTACCTGGCGCGCCGAGTACAGCGCCGGTATCGCCGCTGATATGGCCGATACCTGTAAGCAATTTCTCCCGGAGTTTACTCTGACTTTCTCTTTTCAGCGCGGCTGGGAGAAAGAGACAGAATATGCTGAGGTGCTGGAACGTAATTTTGAACGCGATCGCCAGTTAACCTACACCGCGCACGGTCCGCATAAAGCGGACTTACGCATTCGCGCCGACGGTGCGCCGGTGGAAGATACCTTATCGCGTGGGCAGCTTAAGCTGTTGATGTGCGCCTTACGTCTGGCGCAAGGAGAGTTCCTCACCCGTGAAAGCGGGCGGCGGTGTCTCTACCTGATAGATGATTTTGCCTCTGAGCTTGATGATGAGCGTCGCGGGCTGCTTGCCAGCCGCTTAAAAGCGACGCAATCACAGGTCTTTGTCAGCGCGATCAGTGCTGAACACGTAATAGACATGTCGGACGAAAATTCGAAGATGTTTACCGTGGAAAAGGGTAAAATAACGGATTAACCCAAGAATAAATGAGCGAGAAACGTTGATGTCGAATTCTTATGACTCCTCCAGTATCAAAGTCCTGAAAGGGCTGGATGCGGTGCGTAAGCGCCCGGGTATGTATATCGGCGACACGGATGACGGCACCGGTCTGCACCACATGGTATTCGAGGTGGTAGATAACGCTATCGACGAAGCGCTCGCGGGTCACTGTAAAGAAATTATCGTCACCATTCACGCCGATAACTCTGTCTCTGTACAGGATGACGGGCGCGGCATTCCGACCGGTATTCACCCGGAAGAGGGCGTATCGGCGGCGGAAGTGATCATGACCGTCCTGCACGCAGGCGGTAAATTTGACGATAATTCCTATAAAGTGTCCGGCGGTCTGCACGGCGTTGGTGTTTCGGTAGTAAACGCCCTGTCGCAAAAACTGGAGCTGGTTATCCAGCGCGAGGGTAAAATTCACCGTCAGATCTACGAACACGGTGTACCGCAGGCTCCGCTGGCGGTTACCGGCGAGACTGAAAAAACCGGCACCATGGTGCGTTTCTGGCCAAGCCTTGAAACCTTCACCAATGTGACCGAATTCGAATATGACATTCTGGCGAAACGCCTGCGTGAGTTGTCGTTCCTCAACTCTGGCGTTTCCATTCGTCTGCGCGACAAGCGCGACGGCAAAGAAGACCACTTCCACTATGAAGGCGGTATCAAGGCGTTCGTTGAATATCTGAACAAAAACAAAACGCCGATCCACCCGAATATCTTCTACTTCTCCACCGAAAAAGACGGTATCGGCGTTGAAGTTGCATTGCAGTGGAATGATGGCTTCCAGGAAAACATCTACTGCTTTACCAACAACATTCCGCAGCGTGATGGCGGTACTCACCTGGCAGGCTTCCGTGCGGCGATGACCCGTACTCTGAACGCCTACATGGATAAAGAAGGCTACAGCAAAAAAGCCAAAGTCAGCGCCACCGGTGACGATGCGCGTGAAGGCCTGATTGCCGTCGTTTCCGTAAAAGTGCCGGACCCGAAATTCTCCTCTCAGACCAAAGACAAACTGGTTTCTTCTGAGGTGAAATCGGCGGTTGAACAGCAGATGAACGAACTGCTGGCAGAATACCTGCTGGAAAACCCAACCGACGCGAAAATCGTAGTCGGCAAAATTATCGATGCTGCTCGTGCCCGTGAAGCTGCGCGTCGCGCTCGTGAAATGACCCGTCGTAAAGGTGCGCTGGATTTAGCGGGCCTGCCGGGCAAACTGGCGGACTGTCAGGAACGCGACCCGGCGCTCTCTGAACTGTACCTTGTGGAAGGGGACTCCGCGGGCGGCTCTGCGAAGCAGGGGCGTAACCGCAAGAACCAGGCGATTCTGCCGCTGAAGGGTAAAATCCTCAACGTCGAGAAAGCGCGCTTCGATAAGATGCTCTCTTCCCAGGAAGTGGCGACGCTGATCACCGCGCTTGGTTGTGGTATCGGTCGTGACGAGTACAACCCGGACAAACTGCGTTACCACAGCATCATCATCATGACCGATGCGGACGTCGACGGCTCGCACATTCGTACGCTGCTGTTGACCTTCTTCTATCGTCAGATGCCGGAAATCGTTGAACGCGGTCACGTCTACATCGCTCAGCCGCCGCTGTACAAAGTGAAGAAAGGCAAGCAGGAACAGTACATTAAAGACGACGAAGCGATGGATCAATACCAGATCTCTATCGCGCTGGATGGTGCAACGCTGCACACCAACGCCAGTGCACCGGCATTGGCTGGCGAAGCGTTAGAGAAACTGGTGTCTGAGTACAACGCGACGCAGAAAATGATCAACCGCATGGAGCGTCGTTATCCGAAAGCAATGCTGAAAGAGCTTATCTATCAGCCGACGCTGACGGAAGCCGACCTCTCTGATGAGCAGACCGTTACCCGTTGGGTGAACGCCCTGGTCAGCGAACTGAACGACAAAGAACAGCACGGCAGCCAGTGGAAGTTTGATGTCCACACCAATGCTGATCAAAACCTGTTTGAACCGATTGTTCGCGTGCGTACCCACGGTGTGGATACTGACTATCCGCTGGATCACGAGTTTATCACCGGTGGCGAATATCGTCGTATCTGCACGCTGGGTGAGAAACTGCGTGGCCTTCTGGAAGAAGATGCGTTTATCGAACGTGGCGAGCGTCGTCAGCCGGTAGCCAGCTTCGAGCAGGCGCTGGACTGGCTGGTGAAAGAGTCCCGTCGCGGCCTCTCCATCCAGCGTTATAAAGGTCTGGGTGAGATGAACCCGGAACAGCTGTGGGAAACCACCATGGACCCGGAAAGCCGTCGTATGCTGCGCGTTACCGTTAAAGATGCGATTGCTGCCGATCAGTTGTTCACCACGCTGATGGGCGACGCCGTTGAACCGCGTCGTGCGTTTATCGAAGAGAATGCCCTGAAAGCGGCGAATATCGATATTTAATGGCGTTAACAATGCGAGCGTGCATGATGCGCTACGCTTATCAGGCCTACGAGACTCCCGCAATATTTTGAATTTGCATGATTTTGTAGGCCGGATCAGACGTTAACGCCGCATTCGGCAAGAAGCTATAAGAAAAGGGCGGAGATCATCTCCGCCCTTTTTATTTCTGCAATCCGCGATTATCATCCCGCAGATCTATACTTTTTGAGTCAACACGTAACGCTTTACAGGTGATTATCATGGGGCTTTTTGATGAAGTTGTCGGCGCCTTTCTGAAAGGCGATGCGGGGAAATATCAGGCTATTTTGAGTTGGGTTGAGGAGCAGGGTGGCATTCAGGTGCTGTTGGAAAAACTGCAAAGTGGCGGCTTAGGTGCCATTCTCTCAACCTGGTTGAGTAATCAACAGGGCAATCAGCCGGTGAGCGGCGAGCAACTGGAGTCGGCGCTCGGCACAAATGCGGTGTCCGATCTCGGGCAAAAACTGGGTGTAGATGCCAGTACGGCTTCCAGCTTGCTGGCAGAGCAACTGCCAAAGATTATTGATGCTCTCTCACCGCAGGGTGAAGTGTCTTCGCAAACCAATAACGATCTGCTTTCCGCAGGCATGGAACTGCTGAAAGGGAAACTCTTCCGCTAAGCAAAAGGGGAGCATGCAACGCGCGTTGCATCCCCCTTTTCCCTCGGGTGTTGTACTGATTTTTGAGCGGAATCGCGTTAGCATGGGTCAGGAACCAATCTACCTGGGGAACTCATGGCTATCAAACTCATTGCTATCGATATGGATGGCACCCTTCTGCTGCCCGATCACACCATTTCACCCGCTGTTAAAAACGCGATTGCCGCAGCTCGCGCCCGTGGCGTGAATGTCGTGCTAACGACGGGTCGCCCTTATGCAGGTGTTCACAACTACCTGAAAGAGCTGCATATGGAACAGCCGGGCGATTACTGCATTACTTATAACGGCGCGCTGGTACAGAAGGCCGCCGATGGTAGCACCGTGGCGCAAACCGCTCTGAGCTATGAAGACTACCGTTTCCTGGAAAAACTCTCTCGCGAAGTCGGTTCTCATTTCCACGCCCTGGACCGCACCACGCTGTACACCGCCAACCGTGATATCAGCTACTACACGGTGCATGAATCTTTCGTTGCCACTATTCCGCTGGTGTTCTGCGAAGCGGAGAAAATGGACCCCAATACTCAGTTCCTGAAAGTGATGATGATTGATGAACCCGCCATCCTCGACCAGGCTATCGCGCGTATTCCGCAGGAAGTGAAAGAAAAATACACTGTGCTGAAAAGTGCGCCGTACTTCCTCGAAATCCTCGATAAACGCGTTAACAAAGGTACAGGTGTGAAATCACTGGCCGATGTGCTGGGCATTAAGCCGGAAGAAATCATGGCGATTGGCGATCAGGAAAACGACATCGCAATGATTGAATATGCAGGTGTTGGTGTGGCAATGGATAACGCTATTCCTTCGGTGAAAGAAGTGGCGAACTTTGTCACCAAATCCAACCTGGAAGATGGCGTGGCGTTTGCTATTGAGAAGTATGTGCTGAATTAATCAGTGGGCGGGCAAACTGCATAAATGCGTTTGCCCGCAGCGATTAACAATTTCTGGTCGTGCATAAAATCAGGAACTGGAGTGGTGATGTTACTATATCCAGCGTAAGAGTGACTGGTAGCAGCGCATTAGCGAGGCCGCGCGGAACGCCATCAGTTGCTTTGTACTTATAAAATCCCACCGTAAAGGGTTGATGGAAAACCATCACGTTTGAGTAATCCGCTTTTTTATTTTTCAGGTGGATAGAGCCTTTCAGGCCGTCAAGTGCCCAGGTACAACGCTGGGTATTACAAATAAAACCATATTGTGTCGCCAGTGCTTTATCTTCCTCATTATCCCAGTCGTAATAGAGCGTTATTGAACCAGAAAAATTAGTATCACTGCTGCTTAAAATAAATTTCGCGTTATCGGAAACGGTGATTCTTTCGCCATGAATTGCCGGATCGTTCAGCATTTTAACCACCTCGCCGCCGCCCGTGGTCAACAGATAGTCCAACGATTCACCAACAAAAACATAGCCTTTCGTACCGTTACTATCCTCTGCCAGCGATAACCCCTTAATCGAGTCTGACCGCCATTGCTCGGCATGTGGAGGACTTGCGGTATTGGAAACCAACCCCCAAGTGAGACAACCGGTCAACGCAAATGCCAAAGAACACAAACCGGCAGCCTTAAAAAATCCCTTAAAATTCAACTTCATGACTAATCCTTTAAACGAGTAGCTAAGCCGTTGAAAGCATACTCTTCTTTCCCTCCTGTTTAGCGCCTGATATCCCTTTTCAGATTTCTGCCCGACGCATGTCATTTTTTTATGCATTGTTCTTTTTGTGATCTAAATTGTAGTACAACAATATAACTTTGTACTACATTACGCATACAGCAAACGCGAACGTCATCACGCTGGTACTACAAAATTGCCGCGTTATGCATCGATCGGGGTAAAGTAGAGAAGTACATACAGAGCACAAGGACTCTCCATGACTCTCAATAAAACCGATCGCATCGTCATTACGCTGGGCAAACAGATCGTTCACGGCAAATACGTGCCAGGCTCGCCGCTTCCGGCCGAGGCGGAACTTTGTGAGGAGTTTGCAACCTCGCGCAACATCATCCGTGAGGTGTTTCGTTCGCTGATGGCGAAGCGGCTGATTGAAATGAAACGTTATCGCGGGGCGTTTGTGGCACCGCGTAACCAGTGGAATTACCTCGACACTGACGTACTGCAATGGGTGCTGGAAAACGACTACGACCCACGGCTTATCAGTGCAATGAGCGAAGTGCGAAATCTGGTGGAACCGGCGATTGCCCGTTGGGCGGCAGAGCGCGCGACTTCCAGCGATCTGGCGCAGATTGAATCAGCGCTGAACGAGATGATCGCCAACAATCAGGACCGCGAAGCGTTTAACGAAGCGGATATTCGCTATCACGAGGCGGTACTGCAATCAGTGCATAACCCGGTGTTACAGCAACTTAGCATTGCGATTAGTTCATTACAGCGGGCGGTTTTTGAACGAACCTGGATGGGCGATGAGGCCAACATGCCGCAAACGCTCCAGGAACATAAGGCGCTGTTTGATGCGATACGGCATCAGGACGGCGATGCGGCAGAGCAGGCGGCGCTTACCATGATCGCCAGCTCGACACGAAGGTTAAAGGAAATCACATGACAGCTCGCTACATCGCAATTGACTGGGGATCGACCAATCTGCGCGCCTGGCTTTATCAGGGCGACCACTGCCTGGACAGCAGGCAATCAGAAGCAGGCGTCACGCGTCTGAACGGAAAATCTCCGGCTGCGGTGCTAGCGGAAGTGACGACCGACTGGCGTGAAGAGAATACGCCAGTGGTGATGGCAGGAATGGTCGGCAGCAATGTCGGCTGGAAAGTTGCACCGTATTTATCTGTTCCTGCCCGTTTTTCATCTATTGGCGAACAATTAACGTCTGTTGGCGACAATATCTGGATTATTCCCGGATTATGCGTTTCTCATGATGATAACCACAATGTGATGCGCGGCGAAGAAACACAATTGATCGGTGCGCGTGCTCTGGCTCCTTCCTCTCTTTATGTCATGCCCGGTACGCATTGCAAATGGGTGCAGGCCGATAGCCAGCAAATCAACGATTTTCGCACCGTAATGACCGGTGAGTTACATCATTTACTGTTAAATCACTCATTGATTGGCGCAGGTTTACCGCAGCAGGAAAACTCTGCCGATGCCTTCGCGGCTGGCCTTGAGCGCGGCCTTAATGCGCCCGCAATATTGCCGCAGCTTTTTGAAGTTCGTGCTTCGCATGTGCTGGGAACACTTCCCCGTGAACAGGTCAGCGAATTTCTCTCTGGATTGTTGATTGGCGCAGAGGTCGCCAGTATGCGCGACTACGTGGCCCATCAACACGTCATCACCCTTGTCGCCGGAACATCGCTGACTGCACGCTACCAGCAAGCCTTTCAGGCGATGGGTTGCGACGTGACGGCGGTGGCGGGCGACACGGCATTTCAGGCTGGTATAAGGAGCATCGCTCATGCAGTGGCAAACTAAACTCCCGCTGATCGCCATTTTGCGCGGCATTACGCCCGACGAGGCGCTGGCGCATGTTGGCGCGGTGATTGACGCTGGGTTCGACGCGATAGAAATCCCGCTGAACTCTCCACTATGGGAACAAAGCATTCCCGCCATCGTTGATGCGTATGGCGACAAAGCGTTGATTGGCGCAGGTACGGTACTGAAACCTGAACAGGTCGATGCGCTCGCCAGGATGGGCTGTCAGCTCATCGTTACGCCCAATATCCATAGTGAAGTGATCCGCCGCGCGGTGGGCTATGGCATGACCGTTTGCCCCGGCTGCGCGACGGCGACAGAAGCCTTTACCGCGATCGACGCGGGCGCTCAGGCGCTGAAAATATTCCCGTCATCGGCTTTTGGGCCGCAATACATCAAAGCGTTAAAAGCGGTATTACCGCAGGACATCCCGGTCTTTGCCGTAGGCGGTGTGACGCCAGAAAACCTGGCGCAGTGGATAGACGCAGGTTGTGCAGGGGCGGGCTTAGGCAGCGATCTCTATCGCGCCGGGCAGTCCGTAGAACGCACCGCGCAGCAGGCAGCAGCATTTGTTAAGGCGTATCGAGAGGCAGTGCAATGAAAATCACCAACATTACTACGTATCGTTTACCTCCCCGCTGGATGTTCCTGAAAATTGAAACTGATGAAGGCGTGGTCGGTTGGGGCGAGCCCGTGATCGAAGGCCGCGCCCGCACGGTGGAAGCGGCAGTTCACGAGCTGGGTGACTATTTGATTGGTCAGGATCCATCGCGCATCAATGACTTATGGCAAGTGATGTATCGCGCCGGATTTTATCGTGGCGGTCCGATTCTGATGAGCGCCATCGCCGGGATCGACCAGGCGTTATGGGATATCAAAGGTAAAGTGCTGAATGCGCCGGTCTGGCAACTGATGGGTGGCCTGGTTCGCGACAAAATTAAAGCCTACAGTTGGGTCGGCGGCGATCGTCCGGCGGATGTTATCGACGGCATTAAAACGCTACGCGAAATCGGCTTCGATACCTTCAAACTGAACGGTTGTGAAGAGCTGGGATTGATTGATAACTCCCGCGCGGTAGATGCGGCGGTCAACACCGTGGCACAAATTCGTGAAGCTTTTGGCAATCAGATTGAGTTTGGTCTTGATTTCCACGGTCGCGTCAGCGCGCCGATGGCGAAAGTGCTGATTAAAGAACTGGAACCGTATCGCCCTCTGTTTATTGAAGAACCGGTGCTGGCGGAACAAGCCGAATACTACCCGAAACTGGCGGCACAAACGCATATTCCACTGGCGGCGGGTGAGCGCATGTTCTCACGCTTCGATTTTAAACGCGTGCTGGAAGCTGGCGGTATTTCGATTCTGCAACCGGATCTCTCCCACGCAGGCGGTATTACCGAATGCTACAAAATTGCCGGAATGGCGGAAGCCTATGACGTGACCCTTGCGCCGCACTGTCCGCTCGGCCCGATTGCACTGGCGGCTTGCCTGCATATCGACTTTGTTTCCTATAACGCGGTACTTCAGGAACAAAGTATGGGCATTCATTACAACAAAGGCGCGGAGTTACTCGACTTTGTGAAAAATAAAGAAGACTTCAGCATGGTCGGCGGCTTCTTTAAACCATTAACGAAACCGGGCTTAGGCGTGGAAATCGACGAAACCAAAGTCATTGAGTTCAGTAAAAATGCCCCGGACTGGCGTAATCCGCTCTGGCGTCATGAAGATAACAGCGTAGCAGAGTGGTAATTCCTGCCACGTAAGCCCCTCATCGGGCACTAAAACAGCAATACAAAAATATAACCCTCTGTACATTACAGGGCATGGTGAGCGGCTTCGCTATGCCCAAAATCTGGAGAAAGCTCGCTATGGATATTCCCGTTAATGCAGCAAAACCGGGGCGTCGGCGTTATCTGACGCTGGTGATGATCTTTATTACGGTGGTCATTTGTTATGTTGACCGCGCTAACCTGGCCGTGGCTTCCGCCCATATTCAGGAAGAGTTCGGCATTACCAAAGCGCAAATGGGCTATGTATTTTCGGCCTTCGCCTGGCTTTATACCTTATGTCAGATCCCCGGCGGTTGGTTTTTAGATCGCGTAGGTTCTCGCGTGACTTATTTTATTGCGATATTTGGCTGGTCAGTGGCGACGTTATTCCAGGGCTTTGCCACGGGCTTAATGTCATTAATTGGTCTGCGTGCGATAACCGGTATTTTCGAAGCGCCCGCGTTCCCGACCAATAACCGGATGGTGACCAGCTGGTTCCCGGAACATGAACGCGCTTCTGCCGTGGGTTTTTATACGTCTGGTCAGTTTGTCGGTCTGGCGTTTCTGACTCCGCTGCTGATCTGGATTCAGGAAATGTTGAGCTGGCACTGGGTGTTCATTGTCACCGGCGGTATCGGCATTATCTGGTCGCTGATTTGGTTTAAGGTTTATCAGCCGCCGCGCCTGACCAAAGGCATTAGCAAAGCTGAACTGGATTACATTCGTGACGGCGGCGGTCTGGTGGATGGCGATGCGCCAGTGAAAAAAGAGGCGCGTCAGCCGCTAACCGCCAAAGACTGGAAACTGGTGTTCCATCGTAAACTGATCGGCGTCTATCTTGGGCAATTTGCGGTGGCTTCTACACTGTGGTTCTTCTTAACCTGGTTCCCGAACTATTTAACCCAGGAAAAAGGAATCACAGCGCTGAAAGCGGGCTTTATGACCACGGTGCCATTCCTTGCGGCGTTTGTTGGCGTCCTGCTCTCAGGCTGGGTCGCGGATCTGCTGGTACGTAAGGGCTTTTCACTGGGCTTTGCGCGTAAAACGCCGATTATCTGCGGTTTGCTGATCTCCACCTGCATTATGGGTGCTAACTACACCAACGATCCGATGATGATTATGTGCCTGATGGCGCTGGCATTCTTCGGCAACGGTTTTGCTTCGATTACCTGGTCGTTAGTCTCTTCTCTGGCACCGATGCGGCTGATTGGTTTAACCGGTGGCGTGTTTAACTTCGCCGGTGGTCTGGGCGGCATCACCGTTCCGCTGGTGGTGGGGTACCTGGCGCAGGGTTACGGTTTCGCGCCTGCACTGGTTTATATCTCCGCCGTCGCGTTGATTGGCGCGCTCTCTTACATCCTGCTGGTGGGCGATGTGAAGCGCGTTGGATAATCTTTAAACTGTGGAATATGCGCCACACCACTGCGCATAATCCATTTTCTTAAAGCCGGTGCGGTCAGGCATCGGCTTTTTACTATTTTGCCGAAGAGTTTTAAACGCAGTTTGCGGGTGGCGCGCCAGTAAGCGGCGTTGCTCTTCTCCGGCTGCTTCAGTAACACCGAACGCAGAATCTCTGCACTATCCAGCGCATAGCTAATCCCCTCCAGCGAGCTGGCGCTGATAAATCCCGCCGCTTCACCAATCAGAAAGGCGTTGTCCTTACCGCAGACAAAATCCTGCCAGCGTGAGGGAAACAGCACCGTGCATTTTTCGCTTTTTACCGCCTTACCAAACTGAAACTGAAAGGCGCTCATTTTCTCTTTTAGCGCCGTGAAGCGCGCCTGGCCGTCTTTCATTGGATAGGCACCGCCAAAGATAAAATAACCGTCTTTGCTGATACTCCATGAATAACAGTCAGTTATCGCATTATCAAAGATGCAGGAGTAGAACGGCACCGGATGTTTCTCTGCGAACCACTGCTGGATAGCAACATATTTACGAATCTGATGATCCGGGTAGAGATGTCGCCGCACCATCGAGTTTGCACCATCGGCACCGACCAGATAGCGGGCGGTAATGTGTTGCTCCCAGCCGTCTGCGCGAAAAATGACATGCCATTTATCATCCTCATGCCAGATTTTCCGGCACAGGCTGTCGTGGTAAACCTCAACGCTGGTGGGAATGAGCGATTTCATCCATAAGTCGAAAGCATGGCGATTAATATTGATATAGCTTCGCTGGTAGTTACGTGTAAGCGATGCGGCGACGTCGACGGTTTTGACGCTGAAAATCTGCGGGTTGGCGATCACATCGACAGGAAGCGTCAGTCCATCGCGAATAAAAGAACGCTGCGCGTCCGGTGCCAGCAGACCGCCACAAGGCTTGCTGAAACCTTCAGTACCATGCTGGTGCTTTTTATCCAGCGCGATCACCTGCATTTTGCTGGCTAACTTTCGCGCCAACGCCGAACCTGCCGGGCCGAGGCCAATAATCGCCACGTCGAAATGTTCCATCTTTTCACTCACATTCATTACGATGGCAAAAGACTATTGTCTGAAAGTGAAGTCCTTGTGAAGTATGATGGCGGGAACCGTTTTGTATCAGGACCGCGCCATGAAACAGATAACCTTTGCTCCCCGTAATCACCTGCTCACCAATACCAACACCTGGACGCCCGACAGCCAGTGGCTGGTATTTGACGTGCGTCCTTCTGGGGCGTCGTTTACCGGTGAGACCATTGAGCGCGTGAATATTCATACCGGTGAGGTCGAGGTTATCTACCGTGCGTCACAGGGCGCACACGTCGGCGTGGTGACCGTTCATCCGAAGTCAGAGAAATATGTCTTTATTCACGGCCCTGAAAATCCTGATGAAACATGGCATTACGACTTCCATCATCGACGCGGCGTGATTGCTGAAAGCGGCAAGGTGAGCAATCTCGATGCAATGGATATTACCGCGCCGTATACGCCAGGAGCGCTGCGTGGCGGCAGCCATGTACATGTCTTTAGCCCGAACGGTGAAATGGTGAGCTTTACCTATAACGACCATGTAATGCATGAACGCGATCCGGCGCTGGATTTGCGAAATGTCGGTGTTGCTGCACCGTTTGGCCCGGTCAACGTACAAAAGCAGCATCCGCGTGAATACAGCGGTAGCCACTGGTGCGTACTGGTGAGTAAAACAACGCCCACGCCGCAGCCTGGCAGTAATGAAATCAATCGTGCTTATGAAGAAGGATGGGTAGGAAATCACGCGCTGGCGTTTATTGGCGACACACTTTCGCCAAAGGGCGAGAAAGTGCCGGAGCTGTTTATCGTTGAGTTACCGCAAGATGAAGCTGGCTGGAAAGCGGCAGGTGATGCGCCGTTAAGTGGAACGGAAACAACCCTGCCCGCGCCACCGCGTGGCGTCGTGCAGCGACGTTTAACTTTTACCCATCATCGGGCTTATCCGGGATTAGTCAACGTTCCGCGCCACTGGGTGCGCTGTAATCCGCAGGGGACGCAAATCGCGTTTTTAATGCGTGATGATAACGGCATTGTGCAACTGTGGCTTATCTCACCACAGGGCGGCGAGCCGCGACAGTTAACTCATAACAAAACGGATATTCAGTCTGCATTTAACTGGCACCCTTCCGGGGAATGGCTGGGCTTTGTGCTGGATAATCGAATTGCTTGCGTCGATGCGCAAAGCGGCGAGGTTGAGTATTTAACCGAAAACCACGCCAATCCCCCTTCTGCGGACGCCGTGGTCTTCTCGCCGGATGGTCAATGGCTGGCGTGGATGGAAGGTGGCCAGCTGTGGATCACCGAAACTGATCGCTAAATCAGTTATCAGGCATTCTGGCCGGTGGAATAACCGCATTGGTGGCTTGCGCGTTGGCTTCGCTTTTTTCAACGCGTGAGCGCACCGAGCTGTCTTTGCGGAACACATCCCACGGCAGTAAAAGCGTGTCCATCACAGCGGTAAACGGCATATCGAGAATCGCCAGCGACTTAGTGCCCCAGTTGGTTTCATCGTCGCCAATCATGGTGGCGCTGGCGCGGGTGCCGGGATACGTTCCTTCTTTTCCCCCGGTATGGGACATCACGCTGGAGCATCCTCCGAGTAATGTCATTCCGCTGCATATCATGAACGCTAACAACACATTTCTTATCATAATAAATTCATCTGTTGATCGTGGGTGTTGGCCTGATGAGTTATAGCGATCCCTTGCTGAAAATAACATCATCATTACGTCGCACTGTGGCGGCTATCGCACTTTAACGTTTCGTGCTGCCCCCTCAGTCTATGCAATAGACCATAAACTGCAAAAAAAAGTCCGCTAAAAAGACTTGAAAAGTGCATTTCCAGACCCATTTTTACATCGTAGCCGATGAGGACGCGCCTGATGGGTGTTCTGGCTACCTGACCTGTCCATTGTGGAAGGTCTTACATTCTCGCTGATTTCAGGAGCTATTGATTATGCGTAACTTTGATTTATCCCCGCTTTACCGTTCTGCTATTGGATTTGACCGTTTGTTTAACCACTTAGAAAACAACCAGAGCCAGAGTAATGGCGGCTACCCTCCGTATAACGTTGAACTGGTAGACGAAAACCATTACCGCATTGCTATCGCTGTGGCTGGTTTTGCTGAGAGCGAACTGGAGATTACCGCCCAGGATAATCTGTTGGTGGTGAAAGGTGCTCATGCCGACGAACAAAAAGAGCGCACCTATCTGTACCAGGGCATCGCTGAACGCAACTTTGAACGTAAATTCCAGTTAGCTGAGAACATTCATGTTCGTGGTGCTAACCTGGTGAATGGTCTGCTGTATATCGATCTCGAACGCGTGATTCCGGAAGCGAAAAAACCGCGCCGTATCGAAATCAACTAATTCCCTAAGGCCGCCTGGCGCGGCCTGACATCTCCATGCTCGCCGTCAGGGAGCATATGCGAATCTTCGGATTTGCAGGTACTTACTCGCTTCTTAGAAGGAGAAATGACTATGCGTAACTTCGATTTATCCCCACTGATGCGTCAATGGATCGGTTTTGACAAACTGGCCAACGCACTGCAAAACGCCGGTGAAAGCCAGAGCTTCCCGCCGTACAACATTGAAAAAAGCGACGATAACCACTACCGCATTACCCTTGCGCTGGCAGGTTTTCGTCAGGAAGATTTAGAGATTCAACTGGAAGGTACGCGCCTGAGCGTAAAAGGCACGCCGGAGCAGCCAAAAGAAGAGAAGAAATGGCTGCATCAAGGGCTTATGAATCAGCCGTTTAGCCTGAGTTTTACGCTGGCTGAAAATATGGAAGTCTCTGGCGCAACCTTCGTAAACGGTTTACTGCATATTGATTTAATTCGTAATGAGCCTGAACCCATCGCAGCGCAGCGTATCGCTATCAGCGAACGTCCCGCGTTAAATAGCTAACTAGCTATTCTCTTTGCCCCACCATTCTGGTGGGGCTTTTTTTGTCTTTCTTCTTCAACAATGCGTTAATTTTCGCCTGTTTAAGATATTTCGGCACGTTCTTTCCCGTGATAATGTGCGCTATAAGGCAAATCTGCTTCACCGATTCAGCCATAATCCGTAGCAATTAAAATGTTATCTCAAGAGAAATGGACGATGAGTGATATAGCATTAACGGTCAGTATTCTGGCTTTGGTGGCAGTCGTCGGTTTGTTTATCGGCAACGTCAAATTTCGCGGCATAGGATTAGGTATTGGCGGCGTGCTGTTTGGTGGGATCATCGTCGGCCATTTTGTTTCTCAGGCGGGGATGACATTAAGTAGCGATATGCTGCATGTTATTCAGGAATTTGGCCTGATCCTGTTCGTTTATACCATCGGTATTCAGGTGGGGCCGGGCTTCTTTGCCTCATTGCGCGTCTCCGGATTACGCCTCAACCTGTTTGCTGTTCTGATCGTCATCATCGGTGGTCTGGTTACCGCCATCCTGCATAAACTGTTTGATATTCCACTGCCGGTAGTACTGGGGATTTTCTCCGGTGCGGTAACCAATACGCCAGCACTGGGGGCAGGGCAGCAGATCTTGCGCGACCTGGGTACACCAATGGAAATGGTCGATCAGATGGGGATGAGTTACGCGATGGCGTATCCATTCGGCATTTGCGGGATTTTGTTCACCATGTGGATGTTGCGGGTTATTTTCCGCGTCAATGTCGAGACAGAAGCCCAGCAGCACGAGTCTTCACGCACCAATGGCGGCGCGCTGATCAGGACTATCAATATTCGCGTTGAGAACCCTAACCTGCATGATTTAGCCATTAAAGATGTACCGATTCTCAACGGGGACAAAATTATCTGTTCGCGTCTGAAACGAGAAGAAACCCTAAAAGTACCTTCGCCAGATACTATTATCCAACTGGGCGATTTGCTGCATCTGGTGGGGCAGCCAGCGGATTTACATAATGCGCAACTGGTGATTGGTCAGGAGGTCGATACCTCGCTGTCTACGAAAGGCACTGATTTGCGCGTCGAGCGTGTGGTGGTCACCAATGAAAACGTGCTCGGAAAACGTATTCGCGACCTGCACTTTAAAGAACGCTATGACGTTGTTATCTCGCGCCTGAACCGTGCCGGGGTCGAACTGGTCGCCAGTGGCGATATCAGCCTGCAGTTCGGCGATATTCTCAACCTGGTGGGGCGTCCGTCCGCAATTGATGCCGTTGCTAATGTGCTGGGGAATGCGCAGCAGAAACTGCAACAGGTTCAGATGCTGCCGGTGTTTATTGGTATCGGGCTTGGCGTATTGTTAGGTTCTATTCCCGTCTTTGTGCCGGGATTCCCGGCGGCGTTGAAACTGGGACTGGCGGGCGGTCCGCTGATTATGGCGTTGATCCTCGGGCGTATCGGCAGTATCGGTAAGCTGTACTGGTTTATGCCGCCAAGCGCCAACCTCGCGCTGCGGGAGCTGGGGATCGTACTGTTCCTCTCGGTAGTGGGGCTGAAATCTGGTGGGGATTTTGTCAATACCCTGGTCAATGGCGAAGGGCTAAGCTGGATTGGATATGGTGCCCTGATCACCGCCGTTCCGCTGATTACTGTTGGTATTCTGGCGCGGATGTTAGCCAAAATGAATTACCTGACCATGTGCGGAATGCTGGCTGGCTCCATGACCGATCCTCCGGCGCTGGCATTTGCTAATAATCTTCATCCAACCAGCGGTGCGGCGGCACTCTCTTATGCCACTGTCTATCCGTTGGTGATGTTCCTGCGCATTATCACCCCACAATTACTGGCGGTGCTCTTTTGGAGTATCGGTTAACTCTTTTCCGGGTGGAGTCGCCGTAAATGGTACTCCACCTGGTATTCACTGGCATTTCTGAACATCACTGAATAATTCAAAAACTCACCGCTCTCACTATATGACAACGAGGTGATCCGCAGCAGTGGTGTGTGTTCCGCTACCTTCATTTGCCGCGCCAGCAGTCTATCGGCGAGCACCGGCGTCAGGCTTTCATAATTACCGCCAATAAGAATCCCGCACTCTTGTTCAATATATTCAAACTTCGACCCTTCCAGATGTTGCAGCGAAAGGTTGCGGAACAGTTTTACCGGCATATAGCTATCTTCCAGCATCAGCGGTTTCCCTTCCACAAAACGAACGCGACGGGAGAAGTAGATCTGCTCGTTGATTTGAATCCGTAATTGGCTGGCAATGGCCGGAGGCGCAGGCATGATTTCAAATATTAGCACCTGGCTGGTGACCGTTTTCCCCTGGCGTTTTAACACCTCCACCAGCCCGGTCAGGCTGGCAGTTTGATGCAGTACATCTTTGCGCACCAGATAAGTACCGCTGCCGTGGCGGCGGACCACCAACCCCCACGCCACCAGCAGGTCAATGGCTTTACGGATGGTCATCCGTGATACCGCAAATTCTTCCGCCAGCTTTTTTTCACCGGGAAGAAGACTGTTTAGCGTGAAATCCGCGGAGTTAAGTCGAATTCTTAACCGCTCCGCAATGCTTTTGTAGATCATCTCTAGATCTCTTTTTTGCCTGCAAGCCCGGGTAAAGCGCCCACAAATTTCGATTAATCCGTTGAAAAAGCATCTTTTTTTTAGTGATGTGTTCGATGCTGTGTACCCGTGTTCACAGATGTCTACTTTTTCGCGAAAACGTAGATCTCTACCGCTCAACGAAAAGCATGAAAGCGATCACGAATCCCACTGGGTCGTCATGTTCTGCCGATAGCATCTTCCTATCCTCGCTCCAGGCCTGCCGCATAACCAATCAGGCTTCCTACTTACAGAATTGAGAAAAGAGGATGTGGAAATGCTCAGTCAAATTCAACGCTTTGGCGGCGCGATGTTCACGCCAGTGCTGCTGTTTCCCTTCGCCGGGATTGTAGTGGGTCTTGCCATCTTGCTGCAAAACCCGATGTTTGTCGGGGAATCACTGACCGATCCGAACAGTTTATTCGCGCAAATCGTACACATCATTGAAGAGGGCGGTTGGACGGTATTCCGTAATATGCCGCTGATTTTTGCTGTCGGTTTACCCATTGGCCTTGCTAAGCAAGCGCAGGGGCGTGCTTGTCTGGCGGTGATGGTGAGTTTCCTGACCTGGAACTATTTCATCAATGCGATGGGAATGACCTGGGGAAGCTACTTCGGCGTCGATTTCTCTCAGGACGCAGTGGCAGGTAGCGGGCTGACCATGATGGCCGGAATTAAAACCCTCGATACCAGCATTATCGGCGCGATTATCATTTCTGGCATTGTGACGGCGCTGCATAACCGTCTGTTCGATAAAAAACTGCCGGTTTTTCTCGGCATTTTTCAGGGGACATCTTATGTGGTGATTATCGCCTTCCTGGTGATGATCCCATGCGCGTGGCTGACATTGCTCGGCTGGCCAAAAGTACAAATGGGGATTGAATCTCTGCAAGCGTTCCTGCGTTCGGCGGGTGCGCTTGGGGTCTGGGTTTACACCTTCCTCGAACGCATTCTGATCCCAACCGGTTTACACCACTTCATCTACGGACCGTTTATCTTTGGTCCGGCAGCTGTTGAGGGCGGCATTCAGATGTACTGGGCGCAGCATCTGCAAGAGTTCAGTCTGAGCGCCGAGCCGCTGAAATCGTTGTTCCCGGAAGGCGGTTTTGCCCTGCACGGTAACTCAAAAATCTTTGGTGCCGTGGGCATTTCTTTAGCGATGTACTTCACTGCTGCACCGGAAAATCGGGTAAAAGTGGCGGGCTTGCTGATCCCTGCCACCTTAACCGCCATGCTGGTGGGAATTACCGAACCGCTGGAATTTACCTTCCTGTTCATTTCACCGTTGCTGTTTGCGGTACACGCCGTGCTGGCGGCCTCAATGTCGACCGTAATGTATCTCTTTGGTGTGGTGGGCAACATGGGCGGTGGTCTGATAGACCAGGTTTTACCGCAAAACTGGATCCCGATGTTCAGCAACCATGCGGATATGATGCTGACCCAAATCGCCATTGGGTTGTGCTTTACCCTGCTGTACTTCGTGGTTTTCCGCACCCTGATTCTGCAATTCAACATGTGCACGCCGGGACGTGAAGATGCGGAGGTGAAGCTCTACTCGAAAGCCGAATACAAAGCCTCGCGAGGCCAAACTACCGCTGCAGAGCCCAAAAAAGAGCTGGAGCAGGCTGCCGGCATCCTGCAAGCCCTGGGCGGGGTGGGCAATATCTCCAGTATCAACAATTGCGCGACGCGTCTACGTATTGCACTGCATGACATGTCACAAACGCTGGATGACGAAGTCTTTAAAAAGCTGGGAGCGCATGGCGTCTTCCGTAGTGGTGATGCCATTCAGGTGATCATTGGTTTGCATGTTTCCCAGCTGCGTGAACAGCTCGATAGCTTAATTAATTCTCATCAATTAGCAGAAAAAGTTGCCATTACGGAGGCAGTATAATGACCAAATTCTCAGTGGTTGTCGCAGGCGGTGGAAGCACCTTTACGCCAGGCATCGTGTTGATGTTATTGGCGAATCAGGATCGTTTCCCGCTTCGCGCACTGAAATTTTATGATAACGATGGCGCACGGCAGGAAGTGATTGCCGAAGCCTGTAAAGTTATTCTTAAAGAGAAAGCGCCGGACATTGAGTTTAGCTACACCACCGATCCTGAAGTGGCGTTCAGCGACGTTGATTTTGTCATGGCGCACATTCGTGTCGGCAAATATCCGATGCGCGAACTGGATGAAAAAATACCGCTGCGCCACGGCGTTGTCGGTCAGGAAACTTGCGGACCCGGCGGAATAGCGTACGGCATGCGATCTATCGGTGGCGTCCTGGAACTGGTGGATTATATGGAAAAATATTCACCAAATGCCTGGATGCTCAACTACTCCAACCCGGCAGCAATTGTGGCAGAAGCCACACGTCGTCTGCGCCCGAACGCGAAAATCCTCAACATCTGTGACATGCCAATCGGTATTGAAAGTCGGATGGCGCAGATTGTTGGGCTGCAAGATCGCAAACAGATGCGCGTGCGCTATTACGGCCTGAACCACTTTGGCTGGTGGACATCAATTGAAGATTTGCAGGGCAACGACCTGATGCCCCAGCTGCGGCAATATGTCTCAAAGCACGGTTATGTTCCACCGCAGCAAGATACGCATACCGAAGCGAGCTGGAACGACACCTATGCAAAAGCGCGGGATGTACAGGCACTGGACCCGGATACATTGCCGAACACCTATCTGAAATATTATCTCTTCCCGGATTATGTCGTTCAGCATTCCAACCCTGAACATACCCGCGCGAATGAGGTGATGGAACATCGCGAGAAACAGGTTTTCGATGCTTGCCGCGCCATTACGGCGGCAGGAAATTCAGCGGCGGGCAAGCTGGAAATTGACGAACATGCGTCATACATCGTCGATCTGGCGGCGGCAATTGCCTTCAACACTCAGGAGCGGATGTTGCTGATTGTGCCTAACAACGGGGCAATTCATAACTTTGATGATGAAGCGATGGTCGAGATCCCGTGTCTGGTCGGGCACAACGGACCAGAACCACTGGTGGTCGGCGATATCCCGCAGTTTCAGAAAGGGTTAATGAGTCAGCAAGTGGCGGTGGAAAAACTGGTCGTGGACGCCTGGGAACTGCGTTCATATCAGCACCTGTGGCAGGCGATTACGTTGTCGAAAACGGTACCGAGCGCCGCGGTCGCCAAAGCTATTCTGGATGAGTTGCTGGAGGCCAACAAAGCGTACTGGCCAGAGTTACGTTAATTGTGTGGACTGGCATCCGTTGGGTGCTGGTCCGTATTCTTCAGCACAGCTGACGGCGCATAACCAAATTTATGTTTAAAGGCTTTGCTGAAATGAAAGGAGTCGAAGAAGTTGAGCGTATCAGCGACTTCGCCAACCGAGTTCCCTTGTTGCTTTAATAGCGATAGCGCCAGATCCAGACGTGCATCGAGGTAATATTCTTTCGGCGTCTTGCCGGTATAGCGTAAAAACAGACGACGCAACCAGGCTTCGCTACAGGGGATCGTGGCAGCCATATCAGCTACGCTCCAGCGTTGTTGCAGACTGGCATGTAAAGTGGCAATTAGTTTTTCAATTTGCCGCCGTTGTGGATCTTTTTTACCGTCTGCGTACATAAGACAAATCCACTGATAAATAATTTTCGTCAGAAAAGCGACTGCCAGATTATTTTTTATTGCTTCTGGTGAAGTAATTAATTCAGCAACTTCGGTGAGTTCCTGATTATAAACTTCGCCATTATAAATAACGCTTTGCTGACCGACGGGAATATCCATCATACTGGTGGGGGTAAATTCCATCCAGTACTGTTCCCAGACTAAACCTTCACAGTGATAAGAGTGAATATCCATTGGCTTTAAAAATATAATACAGTTGCCATGCAGTGTTATTTGTTCACCATTCTTTAAAATAATTTTCCCACATCCTTGTACGGTATACACCGCAACCCATGAGTTGGCGATAAGCGGTTTCTTCTTGTCCCGCGGCCAGATCACCCGATAATGCTCGTCGGCGTAGGTATGCCAGAGCGAGATCAGAGAAATTCCGCTGGAGATCACATTTTCGTTAATCAATAAGGGAATATTGTACGGAGTTTCGTTTTTTACATCCGAACTTTGCAATTTTCCATTCATTTTAATATCCCTCCGGCGAATTATGCTCACAACCTGAACTTAACAGAAAACAATCCGTTCAGGGATACGACGTTTGTATTTTAAGAATCTGACTGCCTGACCCGACGCATTTTACCTCTCCCTATATTCATGCGTCCGGGACATAAACATAAATAAGGGCTATGAGATGAATTCGTTACAAATCTTGAGTTTTGTCGGTTTTACGCTGCTGGTGGCGGTCATCACCTGGTGGAAGGTCCGCAAAACAGATACCGGATCGCAACAAGGCTATTTTCTTGCCGGACGTTCACTAAAAGCGCCGGTTATTGCCGCTTCGTTAATGTTAACCAACCTTTCCACGGAACAACTGGTTGGACTTTCCGGGCAGGCCTACAAAAGCGGCATGTCGGTGATGGGCTGGGAAGTCACTTCTGCGGTGACGCTGATCTTCCTCGCGCTAATCTTTTTACCGCGCTATCTGAAGCGTGGCATTGCCACCATCCCCGATTTCCTGGAGGAACGTTATGATAAAACGACGCGTATTATCATCGACTTCTGCTTCCTCATTGCCACCGGTGTCTGCTTTCTGCCGATTGTTCTCTACTCCGGCGCGTTGGCGTTAAACAGCCTGTTTCACGTCGGGGAATCGTTACAAATTTCCCACGGCGCAGCGATCTGGCTACTGGTTATTTTGCTTGGCCTGGCGGGAATTTTGTATGCGGTGATCGGCGGACTGCGCGCAATGGCAGTGGCGGACTCCATCAACGGTATTGGGCTGGTTATTGGCGGGTTGATGGTGCCGATATTTGGCCTGATCGCGATGGGCAAGGGCAGCTTTATGCAGGGCATTGAGCAACTCACCACCGTTCACGCCGAGAAGTTAAACTCAGTCGGCGGCCCGACCGATCCCTTGCCGATTGGCGCGGCATTTACCGGTTTGATTCTGGTGAACACCTTTTACTGGTGTACAAATCAGGGCATCGTGCAACGCACGCTGGCGTCAAAAAGTTTGGCGGAAGGGCAAAAAGGGGCGCTGTTAACGGCGGTGCTGAAAATGCTCGACCCGCTGGTATTGGTGCTGCCAGGGTTGATAGCGTTTCATCTGTATCAGGATTTACCGAAAGCTGATATGGCTTATCCGACGCTGGTCAATAACGTTCTGCCAGTGCCACTGGTAGGTTTTTTCGGCGCGGTGTTATTTGGTGCGGTGATCAGTACTTTCAACGGCTTTCTGAATAGCGCCAGTACGTTATTCAGTATGGGCATTTACCGACGCATCATTAACCAAAATGCCGAGCCGCAGCAACTGGTTACCGTCGGGCGCAAATTTGGTTTCTTTATCGCCATTGTTTCGGTGCTGGTCGCGCCGTGGATCGCCAACGCGCCGCAGGGGCTGTATAGCTGGATGAAACAGCTCAACGGTATTTACAACGTGCCGCTGGTTACCATCATCATTATGGGCTTTTTCTTCCCCCGCATTCCGGCACTGGCGGCAAAAGTGGCGATGGGGATTGGCATTATCAGCTACATTACCATCAACTATCTGGTGAAGTTCGACTTCCATTTCCTCTATGTGCTGGCCTGTACGTTCTGCATCAACGTGGTAGTGATGCTGGTGATTGGTTTTATCAAACCACGCGCCACGCCGTTCACTTTCAAAGATGCGTTTGCGGTGGACATGAAGCCGTGGAAAAACGTCAAGATCGCGTCAATTGGCATCTTGTTCGCGATGATTGGCGTCTATGCCGGGCTGGCTGAATTCGGCGGCTACGGTACGCGCTGGTTGGCGATACTCAGTTATTTCATCGCTGCCGTAGTGATTGTCTACCTGATTTTTGACAGCTGGCGGCATCGTCACGACCCAGCCGTAACCTTTACTCCCGACGCGAAGGATAGCCTATGAAACGCCCCAATTTTTTGTTCATCATGACCGATACCCAGGCCACCAATATGGTCGGTTGCTATAGCGGTAAGCCGCTGAATACGCAAAATATTGATAGTCTGGCGGCGGAAAGTATTCGCTTTAATTCCGCCTATACCTGTTCACCGGTTTGTACACCAGCGCGCGCCGGGCTGTTTACCGGTATCTACGCTAACCAGTCCGGCCCGTGGACCAATAACGTCGCGCCGGGCAAAAACATCTCTACGATGGGGCGCTACTTTAAGGATGCGGGCTATCACACCTGTTACATTGGCAAATGGCATCTCGACGGTCATGACTATTTCGGCACTGGCGAGTGCCCGCCGGAGTGGGACGCTGATTACTGGTTCGATGGGGCGAACTACCTTAGCGAACTGACGGAAAAAGAGATCAGCCTGTGGCGCAATGGCCTAAACAGTGTTGAGGATTTACAGGCGAACCAGATCGACGAAACCTTCACCTGGGCGCACCGCATCAGCAATCGGGCGGTAGATTTTCTGCAACAGCCCGCGCGCGCCGAGGAACCCTTCCTGATGGTGGTTTCGTATGATGAGCCGCATCACCCGTTCACCTGTCCGGTGGAGTATTTAGAGAAATACGCTGATTTTTACTACGAACTTGGCGAGAAATCACAGGATGACCTGGCGAACAAACCGGAACATCACCGCTTATGGGCGCAGGCGATGCCATCGCCAGTCGGTGATGACGGGCTTTATCACCATCCGCTCTATTTTGCCTGCAATGACTTTGTTGATGACCAAATCGGACGGGTCATCAATGCCTTAACGCCAGAGCAACGTGAAAATACGTGGGTCATTTATACCTCCGATCATGGTGAAATGATGGGCGCACATAAGCTGATCAGTAAAGGAGCGGCGATGTATGACGACATCACCCGTATTCCGCTGATCATCCGTTCGCCGCAAGGGGAGCGGCGGCAGGTCGATACGCCAGTCAGCCATATTGACTTACTGCCGACAATGATGGCGCTGGCAGATATTGAAAAACCAGACATTCTGCCGGGGGAAAATATCCTTGCCGTGAAAGAGCCACGCGGCGTAATGGTGGAGTTTAACCGCTACGAGATTGAGCATGACAGCTTTGGCGGTTTTATTCCGGTGCGTTGCTGGGTGACGGATGACTTTAAACTGGTACTCAACCTCTTCACCAGTGATGAACTTTACGATCGCCGTAATGACCTAAATGAAATGCATAATCTGATCGATGATATCCGTTTTACCGACGTTCGCCGCAAAATGCATGACGCCTTGCTGGATTACATGGACAAAATTCGCGATCCGTTCCGCAGTTACCAATGGAGTCTGCGTCCGTGGCGTAAAGATGCGCAACCGCGCTGGATGGGGGCGTTCCGTCCACGCCCACAGGATGGCTATTCGCCGGTAGTACGCGACTATGACACCGGCCTGCCAACACAAGGGGTGAAGGTGGAAGAGAAAAAACAGAAGTTTTGACGATAATGCCCGCTGATGATCACCCGGCGGGCATTATTCAGGCTGCTTAAACCAGCGAACCGCCGGTCAGGAAGGAAAAGATAAGGAATATCAGCAAAATGCTGCACACGATGCCGATACCAAAAAGCAAGGTATGGAAAGCCAGCGTCCCGCCGCCAAAAACCAGCGCGCCGCGAATGCCCCAGCAATTTTCCTTACGCATACCGCCAATAAATGCGCAAAGTAGCGCGGCAATGGCCAGTGCGATACCGCTTTGATCGAGGATTTTATCGACATCTACATCCTCTTTTTTCTCCACGGTGGTAATTTTTTCGCCTTTTATTCCGGCGAGAAGACCTCTTTTAATTTCAGCCGTTTTGTCCGCCACGATACTTTCAAGCGTTGGCGGTGGTGCGGAAAAAGGGCCGAATGAAAAGTGGATAATCCCCATTATTAAAGCGATGGCACCGAACAGCATGCCCAATGAACTGATTTTATTTTGCGCTATGATACCCATCTGACCTCCTTGTAGCGGATGGCAAAAGCATATCAGGAAACGGGCGGACGAAATTCTTAAAAAAACCGCTAAAGGTAGAGCGTTAGTGAAATTGCAAAGGAGCAACAATGAAAATTTCCCGCCTCGGAGAAGCGCCCGATTACCGCTTCTCGCTGGCTAATGAGCGTACTTTTTTGGCGTGGATCCGTACTGCACTAGGATTTCTGGCGGCGGGGGTTGGGCTTGATCAACTTGCGCCAGATTTCGCCACGCCCGTCATTCGCGAACTGCTGGCGTTGTTGTTGTGTCTGTTTTCCGGCGGGTTAGCGATGTATGGCTACTTGCGCTGGTTACGCAATGAAAAAGCGATGCGTCTGAAAGAGGACCTGCCCTATACCAACAGCTTATTAATCATCAGCGTAATATTGATGGTCGTGGCGGTGATCGTTATGGGACTGGTGTTGTATGCCGGATAGCCGTAAAGCCAGACGTATTGCCGACCCAGGGCTACAGCCGGAACGCACATCACTGGCGTGGTTTCGTACCATGCTGGGCTACGGCGCGTTGATGGCGTTGGCTATCAAACACAATTGGCACCAGGCGGGCATGTTGTTCTGGATCTCGATCGGCATCCTCGCCATCGTGGCGTTGATCCTCTGGCACTACACCCGTAATCGCAATTTAATGGATGTCACGAATAGCGATTTTTCTCAATTTCACGTAGTCCGTGACAAATTTTTGATCTCCCTCGCGGTGTTATCTCTCGCAATACTGTTTGCTGTAACGCATATACATCAACTTATCGTATTTATTGAGAGAGTCGCATGACAGGAAGTCAGGTCATTGATGCTGAAGAGGACAGGCATAAACTGGTTGTAGAGTATAAGGATGCTCTGCAACCTGCCGATTTTTATTACAATTTCAAACAGCGGGGCATCCGCTCCGTACAGCTTATTCCCCATCTTGAATTTGATGACCGGGGCGATCTGACGGCCGCTTCGGTGACAGCAGAGCTGTGGGGGAAATTTTTAATTGCCCTGTTCGAGTGTTGGGTACGGGCAGATATCAGTCGTATCTCGATTGAGCTTTTTGACGCCACCCTACAAAAATGGTGTGGCAGCGAAAACCCGCAACCGGGCCGTGGCTGCCAGGCGTGCGACTGGCATCGGCTGTGCCCGCACGCTCGGGAGGAGACGCCAGACAACGTGCTTTGTGCGGGCTATCAGGCGTTTTATTCTTACTCCGCGCCGCATATGCGGGTGATGCGTGATCTGATAAAGCAGCATCGTTCTCCCATGGAGCTGATGACGATGCTGCGGTGACGTGAGCTTAAACGGGCTGCCCCTGATGCGACATCCGCGTCGCCAGCGGTAGCCAGCACAGCACGATCAACAATCCCATTAAGGTCATCAACAACCCCAGGCTGCCCTGACCGGTTTGCGGCAACATCGCAGAGAGCGACGCAAGCACGCCGGAACCAATGTTTTGCAGACCGCCGACCAGCGCGCCAGCCGTGCCCGCCAGGAAGGGGAACGGTTCCATTGCGCCGCTGGTCGCCAGCGGAAACAGCATCCCGGCACCGAAAAAGAACAGCGCGGCGGGAACGAGCAGCGTCCAGACATTCATCACGCCAAACCAGTCGGGGATCCACATCAGCAAGCCAGCCAGCAGGCAGCAGATAACCGACTGCCACATCAACGTCGGGAATCGTTTATTAGGACGCCCGGCAAACCATGCTCCAAAAAATGCCGCCGGAATTGGCAGAATAAACAAAATACTGACCGTCATACTGCTCAGCCCTAATACCGCACCCATCAGCACGCCGGAGCAGGCTTCAAAGGCGGCAATCCCGGCCAGACCGCCAATCAGCATCAGCAAATAACAGTTAAAACCGCTGTTACCGAAAAGCGTTTTATAACTGGTAAGCAGGCGCGTGTGTGGTGCATCTACCGGACGCGTTTCCGGCATCCAGCGCGCCATACTGAAGGTCACACCGGCACAAAGTACCAACAGGAAGAGATAACAGGCGCGCCAGTTCCACATCGTATCCAGCAGACCGCCGATTAACGGTGCGAGCAACGGACTGACAAGAATTCCCATGTTTAACAGGCTGTTAGCGTGACGCAACTGTGTCCGTTCATATAAATCACGCGGCAATGTACGCGCCATCACGCCGCCTACGCCGGTGCCCATCCCCTGCATCGCGCTGGCGGCAATCAACACCGTCAAACTGGAGGTCGTGACCGCGACCAGCGTTGCCAGCATAAAAATGGACATTCCGACGAGGATCACCGGTCGGCGACCCACACGGTCGGATATCGGGCCATAAAACAGTTGCGAGACACCGTAAGTCAGCAGATAAGCGCCCATTACGCTTTGCACCGCCCCTTCACGAACGTTGAGATCGCGCGCCATATCGGCAATAGCTGGAATATAAATGGTTTGCGCCATCTGACCGACGGCCACGAGTAATACCAACATCAATAACAAATTGACGTTTCTATGCCTTTTCATTATCACGGATGCTTTTATAAAAATAATTAGAATAAGTCACTACGCATTCCCATAAATGCGGGAGAGGAATCTATCACATTGATGAATGTTAGCCAGATATACGCCAGGAATGGGGAATTGTTTAGCGGCAGAATATGTAAACAAAAGCGGCAATAAATGTTGCCGGGAGGGATGGTAGGTCGGATAAGATGCGTCAGCATCGCATCCGACACCAACCCACACGCTAAATATAAAAGGGGAGCGGTTACCCGCTCCCCTTTGGTGCGACTTGAATCTGAATTACTTCAGGTATTTCAGAACAGCATCAAGCAGTTGCAGTGCTGCAACAATGAGTTTGAGGATAAGAATGGCGATATCCACCAGGCTCATACGCGTCTCCTGTGGTTCAGGAGCACTGCCAGCTGACGTACCTTTCCGCTGCCTGTTGCCAGCTGTTATGCACGCGGCATCTCAAGGAGAAACGTTGTGCTGTTGACATAACACAGTGTGCTCACGCGGGGTTAAGGCGCTGACGGCACCACCCGTTTCAGCCAGGACTTAGTGCGCCGGGTAACGATGCGGCCCCCGCATAACACATTGCGTACAGTGATATTATAGAAGAGCACTGTATAAATGAACAGTAATTTTTAGACAAAACGCAAACTGTGATCGATACTCAACTATGCACTAAATACGTCAAAATTCGTGCCGAAATTGCGCGTTCTGCGCGGAACACGTATACTTTCAGTGTTGACATAATACAGTGTGCTTTGCGGTTACCAGCCGCGGGCGGCTGACGAAACCTCGCTCCGGCGGGGTTTTTTATTGCCTGCTTTTCAGTACAAAACGTGATCAATCCCTCAATTTTCCCTTGATGAAAAATTTTCCATTGTCTCCCCTGTAAACCTGTGCTTGTATAAATATTGTTAAACACAAAACCAACAAGGTCCCCAATGACTACTTCCATGCTCAACGCAAAACTACTACCAACTGCGCCATCCGCCGCAGTGGTCGTCGTGCGTGTGGTGGTGGTCGTCGGCAATGCGCCGTAGGGACTGGAACAACACACGATTCCAAAACCCCGCCGGCGCAAACCGGGCGGGGTTTTTCGTTTAAGCACCTCCCGGAAAGTCGGCCCAGAAGAAAAGGACTGGAGCATGGCAAGTTCGGGCACATCATCGACACGTAAGCGCTTTACCGGCGCAGAATTTATCGTTCATTTCCTGGAACAGCAGGGCATTAAGATTGTGACGGGCATTCCGGGCGGTTCTATCCTGCCTGTTTACGATGCCTTGAGCCAAAGCACGCAAATCCGCCATATTCTGGCTCGCCATGAACAGGGCGCGGGGTTTATCGCTCAGGGAATGGCGCGTACCGACGGCAAACCGGCAGTCTGTATGGCCTGTAGCGGACCGGGTGCGACTAACCTGGTGACCGCCATTGCCGATGCGCGACTGGACTCCATCCCGCTGATTTGCATCACCGGCCAGGTTCCTGCCTCAATGATCGGCACTGATGCCTTCCAGGAAGTGGACACCTACGGCATCTCTATCCCCATCACTAAACACAACTATCTGGTCAGACATATCGAAGAACTCCCGCAGGTCATGAGCGATGCCTTCCGTATTGCGCAATCAGGCCGCCCTGGCCCGGTGTGGATAGACATTCCTAAGGATGTGCAAACGGCAGTTTTTGAGATTGAAGAACAGCCCGGTATGACAGAAAAAGCTGCCGCGCCTGCGTTTAGTGAAGAGAGTATTCGTGACGCAGCTGCAATGATTAACGCCGCCAAACGCCCGGTGCTCTATCTGGGCGGTGGTGTGATTAACGCCCCCACGCGGGTGCGTGAACTGGCGGAGAAAGCGCAACTGCCTACCACCATGACCTTAATGGCGCTGGGCATGTTGCCAAAAGCGCATCCGTTGTCGCTGGGTATGTTGGGGATGCACGGTGTGCGCAGCACCAACTACATTTTGCAGGAGGCGGATTTGTTGATTGTGCTCGGTGCGCGTTTTGATGACCGGGCGATTGGCAAAACCGAGCAGTTCTGCCCGAATGCCAAAATTATTCATGTCGATATCGACCGCGCAGAGCTGGGCAAAATCAAGCAGCCGCACGTAGCGATTCAGGCGGATGTTGATGACGTGCTGGCGCAGTTGATCCCGCTGGTGGAAGCGCAACCGCGTGCAGAGTGGCACCAATTGGTAGCGGATTTGCAGCGCGAATTCCCGTGTCCAATCCCGAAAGCGTGCGATCCGTTAAGCCATTACGGCCTGATCAACGCCGTTGCCGCCTGTGTCGATGACAACGCGATTATCACCACCGACGTGGGTCAGCATCAGATGTGGACCGCGCAGGCTTATCCGCTCAATCGCCCACGCCAGTGGCTGACCTCCGGCGGGCTGGGCACGATGGGCTTTGGCCTGCCTGCGGCCATTGGCGCGGCGCTGGCGAACCCGGATCGCAAAGTGTTGTGTTTCTCCGGCGACGGCAGCCTGATGATGAATATTCAGGAGATGGCGACCGCCAGTGAAAACCAGCTGGATGTGAAAATCATTCTGATGAACAACGAAGCGCTGGGGCTGGTACATCAGCAACAGAGTCTGTTCTACAAGCAGGGCGTTTTTGCCGCCACCTATCCGGGCAAAATCAACTTTATGCAGATTGCCGCCGGATTTGGCCTCGAAACCTGTGATTTAAATAACGAAGCCGACCCGCAGGCCGCGTTGCAGGAAATTATTAATCGTCCTGGGCCAGCGCTGATCCATGTGCGCATTGATGCCGAAGAAAAAGTGTACCCGATGGTGCCGCCAGGTGCGGCGAATACTGAAATGGTGGGGGAATAAGCCATGCAAAACACAACTCATGACAACGTGATTCTGGAACTCACCGTTCGTAACCATCCGGGCGTAATGACCCACGTTTGTGGTCTTTTTGCCCGTCGCGCTTTTAACGTTGAAGGCATTCTCTGCCTGCCAATTCAGGACAGCGACAAAAGCCACATCTGGCTACTGGTCAATGACGACCAGCGTCTGGAGCAGATGATCAGTCAAATCGATAAGCTGGAAGACGTAGTGAAAGTGCAGCGTAACCAGTCCGATCCGACGATGTTCAACAAGATTGCGGTGTTTTTTCAGTAAGGCGCGACATTAAATCGCTCAGGGTGATTACTGATGAGCGATTTTTGATAGTTCCCTTCAGACATATCGGGTGAAATTGTGCCAGAAACCATCTCAGGCACAATTTATTGGCCCTGACGTTAATTAGAGTCCAGCACTGGTCATTCGCGGGTTGACGGTTAGGGCTAAAATTTCCAGCGATGGCGCTAAATTCTGATTGCTGTCTATACCAGTGATCATGACTAGCATTCTATAAATTAATTGCTCATCGTGAGGTATATTATGGCAAGCCCTATAAACAATGGAACAACGATATCAAATTCCTGCTCTCACTCTATTTTAGATAAGGAAATAAATATAGCAGATGAGCTTCATATTAAGAATTATGCAAAAAAATATTCACCAGGCAGTAATTTTGCAAAATGGATGTTACAGGAAATAAAACGCTTAATAGTAAATATCATGTCCGGTTCTCGGAACGTTAGCACTGATATTCTTGACTATTTTCATCCTATGCCAGGAACAGAAAATAATGGTAATCGTACCTGGATGGCGGCAACTGGAGAGAGTGAATATACCGTAATCGAACAAACAGGTGACAAATCTTTTAAGATTATACAGAAGGATGAAAATTCAAATGAACGAACCGAAATATCATATTCTGGAGTGGCTGTGGCGTCTATCATCAAGTCGCTTTCTGAAAAGACTGCCGCGCTAGAGACTCACTCCGCTGATACACTTTTGAGGAAAAGTATTGTCAATTGTATTGTTATGAAAAACAAGGATGCTAAAAAAGTAATTAATGCAGACATTGAGAATAATATATATAATTTATTAAAGCTGCAAATTCAAAAAGATGAAGGGTATTTACCTGTTCATGAAAGTTTTAACAGCGCTGATGTTTTTTTGGAATCCATAATTATGGATGCGCATAGAACTATAAAAGAACAAAGTCAGCAAAATGGTGCTGCTAAAATAACTTGCTGCGGTGTTGAGTTAAGTAAAGACATTCTTGAAATTTTTGCAAACAAAATTAAAATAATTGAAAACGAAACAAAGAATAGTCAAAGCACACTTCAACAAATAGTTCCGCTGGTTTGCTTTAAAGACGATGAACCTTCTCAGTTAAGTAAATTATTAAAACAATCAAAGAGTAACATTACTGATGATAAGATTGATGAAATAATCGATTGCTTATCTAGTCCTCAGGGGATTTCATGTTTTTATCATGCTTGCATACAATCCTATCAAAGTTATTTAAAAGGCATAACTCCAGATGTTTTACAGGGGGTGAATAAGAGTATGGAAAAATTAAGTTCGGGTAAATCAGGTTATACTTTGGTAGGAGGGGGTAAGTATGTTAATGAAATATATTTTACCAAAAAGGATTTTAGACAAAAGCTGTATGTAGCGGGTGTTAGTAATGATGGGGATGAAGTTAAGCTTGAGTGCTCTCGTTATTTTACTAAAGGTGTGATTAAAGAAGAGTCCACCGATAATTCATTTTCTTTTACATTTTCCGGTGCCGCAACAATCGCTGATTTATAATTTACCCCTGATAAAGCGCGCTTATCATAAAGGTGAGTACGTGTTCTTAACAATTTGTTTTTTGCCTGTGTTTTTGAAAATGAGCGATTTTTGATAGTTAATAAGTTGTGTTGATGATGCAATTGCACTGGAAAATAGTTAAGGAAAATAACAACACCATATAATTACTATTGAAATAAATGAAGAGTAGTGGTTGGCATAGAAATATTCATGATGCTAACTATTCATGTTTTTAACAATGTTAGAATATGCAAAATGTCATATTGTGAGGTTACTATGGTTAGTGCGACGGGTTCTATGAATTCAAGGAAAACAGAGGTTGATGATAGCCAGTTTCTTAATCAGAGTCTAAGGGATAGTATCGAAAGAAGTCTTGACGGAAATATTTCTAAATTTGATGTGATGGAACAAAGTGGTCTGCTCGGTAATTGTAGAACAAGGTCTAATAAAGCCACGTTTGGCGAAATTTTTCGTAGTTTGCTATTATATATTTTAGATTCTTTTAATATCTATCGACATGATGTTAGTGATAAATTAGTCCGTTATTTTCATGTTACCCCTGAATCAGTGAATGCTGATAAAAAAACATGGGTTGCCACCACGGGTATAAATAGTCAAATAACAATTGAGCAGACCGGCAGTAATAAATTTACAGTCACAGAGAGGTGTCGTGAGAACAATGGTAATAGCAACCAGTTGAAAAATAACACCAGGGTAAGGATTTTTAGTGGTCGAAATGTGGAAGAGTTTATACAGTTACTTTCACAACACGATAAATTGGAAAGAGAACAATTCTCAGAATTAACAATTGCTGCAAATGCTCTTAAGAAAGAACTGGTTAGTAATTATATAACAGGTAATAATGTATATAAAACTCAAGCTGAATCCCCATTAACAAATGCTTTGCAAAAACAAACTCAATTAATTCCAGATGATTTTCTTTATCAATCGGCCATAACAAAACTGTCTGTTGATAAAGGTGAGTTTGGCTCACTTCTTGGTGATGCAAAAAGGCAAGTGGGAGAGGGGAGTTCACATATTTCATGTTGTGGGGTGAAAATTAACCGTACTATACATAAGTTACTGAAGGAGAAAACCTCGGCTTTGGCTGAGCGTCAAGATGCCCATAAAATTAATCTCGATGAGCTTTTCAATGACATTATATTTACGCCAGCGCAATGTGATTTGGTAAGAAAATCTCTAGAGGATGAACATGTGGATAAAGCAAAAATAGCGAGTATTGTTTCTTGTCTCTCTAGTGTTTCAGGGATTAGTAATCTGTATTATGCTTGTTCACAGGCATTTCATGTGGCCCATGACGGAAAGGATATTAATGTATCTCAGGCAGGAAGTTCTCTTTATAGCATAATATCTGATAATCCTATTTTTTGTGCGTTGGGGGGGAGGATGAATTTGCTTTTTGCTGACTTTTCAGAGTATGCATTCAAACAAACTTATCATGTTGTAAAAGCAGTCGTAAATGAAGCTAAAAGCGATTTTGATATTGCAAATTTCATCTATACCACATCCGGTGAGTTACCAGAAAAAGACACGTATAAAAAATACACTTATAAAAAATACAATTATAAAGAAGACACGTATAAAAAAGACACTAATTATGAGTATTCCGCTGAATCTTATAGCTCTGCAGATTTTGAAGATAATTACTGGATGCCAGAAAAGTATAACGATATTATAACGAAAAATTTCTCAGGTAATATTACAATTGCAATCATCAAATAATTAGCTTTTTCTAAATCATACACGCTAAACGCTTACCTTTCAGGTAAGCGTTTTTGCGATAAGCGCAACATCAATCAGTCAATACATACCCATATCCAACTTGAACAACATCGCGCTTATCGTTAAGGTATGCGCGTTTTTTATCCGCCAGGACCCAATCATGATCACCGTTGCCCTTATAGACGATCACCTTATCGTCCGCTCCGGCTTTGCGCAGCTGCTGGGGCTGGAACCTGATTTGCAGGTAGTTGCCGAGTTTGGTTCGGGGCGCGAGGCACTGGCGGGGCTGCCGGGGCGCGGTGTGCAGGTGTGTATTTGCGATATCTCCATGCCCGATATCTCCGGTCTGGAGCTGCTAAGCCAGCTGCCGAAAGGTATGGCGACAATTATGCTCTCCGTTCATGACAGTCCGGCACTGGTTGAGCAGGCGCTTAACGCGGGGGCGCGCGGCTTTCTCTCCAAACGCTGTAGCCCGGATGAACTGATTGCTGCGGTGCATACGGTTGCTACGGGGGGATGTTATTTGACACCGGATATTGCCATTAAACTGGCATCCGGTCGCCAGGACCCGCTGACCAAACGTGAACGCCAGGTGGCGGAAAAACTGGCGCAAGGAATGGCGGTGAAAGAGATTGCCGCCGAACTGGGCTTGTCGCCGAAAACGGTACACGTCCATCGCGCCAACCTGATGGAAAAACTGGGCGTCAGTAACGACGTGGAACTGGCGCGCCGCATGTTTGATGGCTGGTGATGAAGACGTTGTTCTCCCGCTTAATTACTGTTATTGCCTGCTTTTTTATCTTCTCTGCCGCGTGGTTTTGCCTGTGGAGTATCAGCCTGCATCTGGTTGAGCGCCCTGATATGGCGGTGCTGTTATTTCCGTTTGGTCTTCGACTTGGGCTAATGTTGCAATGCCCACGCGGATACTGGCCAGTGCTGCTGGGCGCGGAATGGCTGCTGATTTATTGGTTAATGCAGGCGGTTGGTTTAAGCCATTTCTCCTTATTGATGATCGGTAGTTTGCTGACGTTACTGCCCGTGGCGCTGATCTCACGCTATCGCCATCAACGCGACTGGCGCACCCTGCTGTTACAGGGGGCAGCGCTGACGGCGGCGGCGTTGTTGCAGTCGTTGCCCTGGCTTTGGTACGGCAAAGAGTCGTGGAATGCGCTGCTGTTAACTTTAACTGGCGGCCTGACGCTGGCCCCGATATGTCTGGTGTTCTGGCACTATCTCGCCAATAACACCTGGCTGCCGCTCGGTCCGTCATTGGTTTCTCAACCGATCAATTGGCGCGGGCGGCATCTGGTCTGGTACTTGCTGCTGTTTGTTATCAGTCTCTGGCTCCAGTTGGGATTGCCGGATGAACTGTCGCGCTTCACTCCCTTCTGCCTGGCGCTGCCGATTATCGCGCTGGCATGGCACTATGGCTGGCAAGGGGCGCTGATTGCGACGTTGATGAACGCCATCGCGCTGATCGCCAGTCAAACCTGGCGTGACCATCCGGTCGATTTATTGCTCTCACTGCTGGTGCAAAGTCTGACTGGGTTGTTGCTTGGTGCTGGCATCCAGCGGTTGCGTGAACTTAACCAGTCGCTGCAAAAGGAACTGGCGCGCAATCAGCATCTGGCTGAACGTTTGTTAGAAACCGAAGAGAGTGTGCGTCGTGATGTGGCGCGTGAATTACACGATGATATCGGTCAGACCATCACCGCCATTCGTACGCAAGCGGGCATTGTCCAGCGGCTCGCGGCGGATAACGCCCGCGTGAAACAGAGCGGGCAGCTCATCGAACTGTTATCCCTGGGCGTTTACGACGCGGTGCGCCGCTTGTTAGGGCGGTTACGTCCGCGCCAGCTGGATGATCTCACTCTGGAGCAGGCTATCCGCTCACTGATGCGGGAAATGGAGCTGGAAGGTCGCGGCATTGTCAGTCATCTCGAATGGCGAATCGATGAATCAGCGTTAAGCGAAAACCAGCGCGTGACGCTGTTTCGCGTCTGCCAGGAAGGGTTGAACAACATTGTGAAACATGCCGATGCCAGTGCGGTCACGTTGCAAGGCTGGCAGCAGGACGAACGGTTGATGCTGGTGATTGAAGACGATGGTAGCGGTTTACCGCCGGGTTCCGGGCAACACGGTTTTGGCCTCACCGGAATGCGCGAGCGAGTAACGGCGCTGGGTGGCACCTTGACCATCTCCTGTTTGCACGGCACGCGTGTCAGTGTTTCTCTACCTCAACGTTATGTCTAAGGCTTGATGATGTTGCCGTTTCTGAAAGCGCCAGCTGACGCGCCGTTGATTAGCGATAAACAAGAAATTGATGCCCGTTACCGTTACTGGCGTCGCCATATTCTGCTGACCATCTGGCTGGGTTACGCACTGTTTTACTTTACGCGTAAAAGTTTTAACGCCGCCGTACCAGAAATTCTTGCCAACGGTGTGCTCAGCCGTAGCGATATCGGCCTGTTAGCGACTCTGTTTTACATTACCTACGGCGTGTCGAAGTTTGTCTCCGGCATTGTCAGCGACCGCTCAAATGCCCGGTATTTTATGGGGATTGGGCTTATCGCTACGGGCATTATCAACATTCTGTTTGGTTTCTCGACGTCGCTGTGGGCGTTTGCCATGCTATGGGGGCTGAACGCCTTTTTCCAGGGCTGGGGTTCACCGGTGTGTGCGCGTCTGTTAACCACCTGGTATTCACGTACTGAGCGCGGGGGTTGGTGGGCATTATGGAACACGGCGCATAACGTCGGCGGCGCACTCATTCCCATTGTGATGGCAGCGAGCGCGCTGCATTACGGCTGGCGTGCCGGGATGATGATTGCCGGTTGTATGGCGATAGTCGTGGGGATTATTCTCTGCTGGCGGCTGCGCGATCGCCCGCAGGCGTTAGGTTTACCAGCGGTCGGCGAATGGCGACACGACGCGCTGGAAATCGCTCAACAACAAGAAGGGGCAGGGCTGACACGTAAAGAGATCCTCACCAAATATGTGTTGCTGAATCCGTATATCTGGCTGCTTTCGTTTTGCTATGTGCTGGTCTATGTGGTCCGGGCGGCGATCAACGACTGGGGCAATTTGTATATGTCCGAGACGCTGGGCGTCGATCTGGTCACGGCGAATACGGCAGTGACAATGTTTGAACTGGGCGGATTTATCGGTGCGCTGGTAGCGGGTTGGGGCTCGGACAAACTCTTTAACGGCAACCGTGGGCCGATGAATTTAATTTTCGCCGCCGGGATTTTGCTATCTGTCGGCTCGCTGTGGCTGATGCCATTTGCCAGCTACGTGATGCAGGCAACCTGCTTCTTCACCATTGGTTTTTTTGTCTTTGGCCCGCAGATGTTAATCGGCATGGCGGCGGCAGAGTGTTCCCACAAAGAGGCGGCAGGGGCGGCGACGGGGTTTGTCGGCTTGTTTGCTTATCTGGGGGCGTCGCTTGCTGGTTGGCCGCTGGCGAAAGTGCTCGATACCTGGCACTGGAGCGGATTTTTTGTGGTTATCTCTATCGCCGCCGGGATTTCTGCACTGCTATTACTGCCCTTTTTGAACGCCCAGGCACCGCGCGAAGCGTGATGCATCTCACCTTTTCACTTCATATCCGGCAAAACTAAGAAATTTTCCAGGTTTTGCCTGGACGCTATCTCAGGCCTGATTTGCTGCTGATTTTTACAATGCATACCTCACGCAGGTATTCATTTCAGGAGTAACCCATGCTGGCTTTCTTAAACCAGGTTCGCAAGCCGACCCTGGATCTTCCGCTCGAAGTGCGGCGCAAAATGTGGTTCAAACCGTTCATGCAATCCTACCTGGTGGTCTTTATCGGCTACCTGACGATGTACCTGATTCGCAAGAACTTTAACATCGCGCAGAACGACATGATCTCGACCTACGGCTTGAGCATGACGCAGCTGGGGATGATCGGCCTGGGCTTCTCCATCACTTATGGCGTGGGTAAAACACTGGTTTCCTATTACGCTGACGGCAAAAACACCAAACAATTCCTGCCGTTCATGCTGATCTTGTCTGCCATTTGTATGTTGGGCTTCAGTGCCAGTATGGGCAGCGGCTCGGTTAGTCTGTTCCTGATGATTGCCTTCTACGCCTTAAGCGGCTTTTTCCAGAGTACCGGGGGATCGTGCAGTTACTCCACCATCACCAAATGGACGCCGCGTCGTAAGCGCGGGACGTTCCTCGGTTTCTGGAATATTTCTCACAATCTTGGCGGTGCGGGCGCGGCAGGTGTGGCGCTGTTCGGCGCAAATTACCTGTTTGACGGCCATGTGATCGGCATGTTTATCTTCCCGTCCATCATCGCGTTGATTGTCGGTTTTATCGGCCTGCGTTACGGCAGCGACTCCCCGGAATCTTATGGCCTCGGCAAAGCTGAAGAACTGTTCGGCGAAGAGATCAGCGAAGAGGACAAAGAGACAGAATCTACCGATATGACCAAGTGGCAGATCTTTGTTGAGTATGTGCTGAAAAACAAAGTGATCTGGCTGCTGTGCTTCGCCAACATTTTCCTCTATGTGGTACGTATTGGTATCGACCAGTGGTCAACCGTATACGCGTTCCAGGAACTGAAACTCTCTAAAGCGGTGGCGATTCAGGGCTTTACGCTGTTTGAAGCTGGTGCGCTGGTCGGTACGCTGCTGTGGGGCTGGCTCTCTGACCTGGCGAACGGTCGCCGTGGCCTGGTGGCCTGCATCGCGCTGGCGCTGATTATCGCCACGCTCGGTGTGTATCAACACGCCAGCAATCAATATATCTACCTGGCTTCTCTCTTTGCGTTGGGTTTCCTGGTCTTTGGCCCGCAATTGTTGATTGGTGTGGCTGCTGTTGGCTTTGTACCTAAAAAAGCGATTGGCGCTGCCGATGGTATTAAAGGCACCTTCGCTTACCTGATTGGTGACAGCTTTGCCAAGTTAGGGCTGGGGATGATTGCCGATGGGACGCCGGTATTCGGCCTTACCGGCTGGGCAGGCACCTTCGCCGCGCTGGATATCGCCGCGATTGGTTGTATCTGCCTGATGGCGATAGTGGCGGTGATGGAAGAACGCAAAATCCGCCGCGAGAAAAAGATTCAGCAGTTGACAGTGGCATAAACGTAACTGGTGACTTTTGCCCGGCATGACGCCGGGCTTTTTTTTATTATTCCGTGACTTCCAGCGTGGTGAAGGCAAACTTCTCGCCATCAAACAGCCCCTGACTGGTTAGTTTCAGCGCGGGGATCACTGGCAGGGAAAGAAACGCCATCTGAATAAACGGCTCATCCGGTAACGGACCACATTCACGGGCGGCAGCTTTCAATGCGTCAATTTGCTCCGCCAGCGATTGTGCCGTGTCGGTGCTCATCAGCCCGGCAATGGGCAATGGCAGATGGCTCTGTACCTGACCGTTACGTACTACGCATAGTCCGCCGCCATCCTGAATCACCTGATTGACCGCCAGCGCCATCTCTTCGGCACTACGACCGATCACCACAATATTATGGCTGTCATGGCTGACCGTCGCAGCCAGCGCGCCTTCATTCAGGCCAAAACCGCCGAGCAAACCACAGGCTGGAGCCAGTCTTTTCCCGTAACGCTCAAGTACGGCAATAAAGCACACATCATCGCGATCAAAACCATTTTCGCTGTAGACGCTGGAGCGGGAGTGCGTAATCAATTCGTTATGGATAACGTCAATGACCCGATAGCGTTTTCCGGGTGTAAATTGCTGGGCAAAGTCGCTGGCGGAAACTGGCTGGCGGGCAATGGTATTGCCATACGGCGGAGCGGATTGTGCCAGTCTTGCCGACTCTTCCGCCTGTAAGGTTTGCGCGTCAATCGGTTCGCCTTTCACCAGTACCTGCTGCACCGTGACCTTACGTGCATCGCTCAACAGGACGATATCGGCCTGCTTGCCGGGTGCCAGTAAGCCGAGGTGATTCAGACCAAAATGGCGTGCCGTTGACCAGCTGGCGACGCGATAAGCCACATGCAGCGGTACATTGTGTTGTTCGATCAGGCGGCGAATTAAGGCATCGATATGCCCTTCATGGGCGATCTCCCACGGGTTACGGTCATCGGTGCAGAGCATACATTGCGGGCTGTTAAATTCGTTGATCAACGGTGCCAGTGCGTTGAGATTGCGGGCAGCGGACCCTTCGCGGATCATCAACGACATGCCGAGTTGTAACTTCCGGCGACCTTCTTCCAGCAGATAACTTTCGTGGCAGTTTTCAATACCCGCAGCAATATAGGCATTAAGTTCTTTACCGCCCAAACCCGGGCAGTGACCGTCCAGCGTCAGGTGGCGAAATGCATCCAGTTTATCGAGCAGCGCATTCTGCCCGCTAATTACGCCAGGGTAATCCATCATTTCAGCAAGGCCGGTAACCTGCGGATGGTCACGCCAGGCGAGCATCTGTTCAAGGGTAAAACTGGCACCGTTAACATCGCAGCCTTCCAGGGCAGGTACGCAAGAACTGACCTGCAAATACTGGTTTTGCCTTGCCTGTTCGGCACAGCGGGCAAACCAGGCGAATCCGGCTTCGCCCATCACGTTGACGATTTCATGGGGGTCGCAAATAACGGTCGTCAGGCCGCGCGGCAGGGTGGCGGTTTCAAAAGTAACCGGCGTCATCATGCTGGATTCAATATGCAGGTGAGCATCAATAAACCCTGGCACCGCCGTTGCGCCGCGCGCATCAATCCGCTGCAAAGCCGGAGCGTCAGCATATTCTGCGCCAACACCGGCAATGTAACGTCCTTTAATCACAATTGGCCCGGAAATTTCTCCGCCATTGATCAGATCGAGAATAGAGACATTATCAATAATATAATCGGCAACAGCGTCGCCACGGGAAACGGCTAACAATTCCTGGTATTCAACCCGGCTAATGTGATGAAATTTATGGTTAATGGAATTATTCATATTTTTCTCATTTTGATTTTATCAATTTGATTATTATTTATCATAAAGAAACGTCGCGAGATTATTAAAGAATATCCATTAATGCGCAATTGAAATGTGATAATTATCACTGAACCGTTGTTGTCATTTGTTTTACAAAAGCAAGGGATTAAATCTCCTCCAATGGACAAAAAAATGAATAAGGACAATACCGATTACGTGAGTAATGAATCAGGGACGCTTTCGCGATTATTTAAACTACCTCAGCATGGGACCACCGTCCGCACAGAATTGATTGCGGGGATGACCACTTTTTTAACCATGGTGTACATCGTTTTTGTGAACCCGCAAATCCTCGGCGCGGCACAAATGGACCCGAAAGTGGTGTTTGTTACCACCTGTTTGATTGCCGGTATCGGCAGTATTGCGATGGGGATATTTGCTAACTTACCCGTGGCGCTGGCTCCGGCAATGGGGCTGAACGCCTTCTTTGCGTTTGTGGTCGTGGGGGCGATGGGTATCTCCTGGCAGACCGGGATGGGCGCAATATTCTGGGGCGCAATTGGGCTATTTTTGCTCACGCTGTTTCGCATCCGGTACTGGATGATCTCCAACATTCCATTAAGTTTACGTATTGGTATCACTAGCGGAATCGGATTATTTATCGCCTTAATGGGGTTAAAAAATACTGGTGTTATTGTCGCCAATAAAGACACCCTGGTGATGATTGGTGATTTAAGTTCTCACGGTGTGTTGTTAGGTATATTAGGGTTTTTTATTATAACCGTGTTGTCATCTCGTCATTTTCATGCCGCGGTGCTGGTCTCTATTGTGGTGACGTCTTGCTGTGGATTATTTTTCGGTGATGTTCATTTTAGCGGCGTCTATTCCATTCCGCCTGATATTAGCGGCGTCATTGGTGAAGTGGATTTGAGTGGCGCATTATCACTTGAACTCGCTGGTATCATTTTCTCCTTTATGCTGATCAACCTATTTGATTCATCAGGAACATTAATCGGTGTAACTGATAAAGCTGGCTTAATAGATAGTAACGGTAAATTCCCCAATATGAATAAGGCGCTGTATGTTGATAGCGTCAGTTCGGTGGCAGGCGCATTTATCGGTACCTCGTCTGTTACTGCCTATATTGAAAGTACTTCTGGTGTGGCAGTCGGTGGTCGCACGGGGCTAACGGCTGTCGTGGTCGGCGTTATGTTCCTGTTAGTTATGTTTTTCTCGCCGCTGGTGGCAATGGTCCCTCCTTACGCCACTGCCGGAGCGTTAATCTTTGTTGGCGTGCTGATGACCTCAAGCCTGGCGCGCGTTAACTGGGATGATTTTACCGAATCAGTACCTGCATTTATTACTACGGTGATGATGCCCTTTACTTTCTCGATCACCGAAGGGATTGCGCTTGGCTTTATGTCGTACTGCATCATGAAGGTGTGCACCGGGCGCTGGCGCGATCTGAACCTGTGTGTGGTGGTGGTTGCAGCTCTGTTTGCTCTGAAGATTATTTTGGTGGATTAGTAACTGGCGAGGGTTTCCAGATATCATGAGTTCTGATTACGCAGGAGAACTCATGATCTGGATAATGCTCGCTACGCTGGCGGTGGTGTTTGTAATTGGTTTTCGGGTGCTGACATCCGGGGCCAGAAAGGCGATTCGCCGTCTCAGCGATCGGCTGAATATTGATGTCGTACCCGTGGAGTCGATGGTCGATCAAATGGGAAAGTCAGCCGGTGAGGAATTTTTACGTTATTTGCATCGCCCGGATGAGTCGCACCTGCAAAACGCCGCGCAGGTGTTGCTCATCTGGCAAATTGTCATTGTCGATGGAAGCGAACAGAACCTGCTGCAATGGCATCGGATTTTACAAAAAGCCCGTCTTGCCGCGCCGATTACCGATGCTCAGGTCAGGCTGGCGCTGGGTTTTCTGCGCGAAACCGAACCTGAAATGCAGGATATTAATGCTTTTCAGATGCGCTATAACGCATTCTTTCAGCCTGCTGAGGGCGTTCACTGGCTGCATTAAAACCGTTTCGTCTTATTAGCCTACAGACCGCGCCTGAGCTGGTGGGTGGATAAGGCGTGCACGCCGCATCCGGCATCGGAACTGACAGTAGGTGAACGCATTATCTACGTTCTATTTACAGCAGCACCTCCAGCCCGTGTTTTTGCACAATGCTGAGCAGTTTTAATGAAATGCCATTGGGGCGTTTAGCGCCACTTTCCCATTTTTGTACAGTTGAAACGCTGGTATTGAGATAGTGAGCGAAGACGGGCTGACTCACTTTTAATTTTTCCCGCAGTGCTTTTATCTCAACAGGTTGTAAGTCTTGCACGCTGGTCAGGCAGGCTTTGTCAAAAGTACGCATCGTTTCGGCAGAAATAGCATCGACGCTGGACAATCCAGCAGCTGCGCTGTGAATAGCCTCAAATGCAGGACTTTTAAATTTAGTTTTTGCAGTCATAGCAGATCTCTGTCAGTTCTTTAGTGTTAATCATTGCTGTTAGTTGGGCTTTCGTCAGGAAGGCATAATGCTTTGCAAGTTCACGAAACCCAGCCAGTTCCTGACTATTGATGTTCGACATATCCTGTTTTGCATATAAAAACGTGTAAAACCAATTGCTTCCCCCTTTTGCCAGAATAATTGCACGCTCACGATTTTGGTGAAGGCGCTTTTTAAAAACGCCACCACCAAGTGCATCAGCTTTACCTTGCTCCGTTTCTAAAATGGCCCGGCACAACTCTTCATCTGTTATTGCATGAGACCTGGCTTCCCTTGCAAACCATTTGGTTTTAAACACGCGCATATCGTTGAGGTCCTGTTATTAAAGTATATCACCAAGTGCAATACTTTATCCCTTATTCCCAACCCAATCGCGAAAATGCATATCAGCTTGCCCTATGATTTTTATTTCTTCGAGCAGCCTCGAACTTTTCCCACAACACCGTAAAAGTTGCAAAAACGTTAAATGCGTCACACATTTCAATGTTAAAGTGGTCGGCTTTTCCTCTGAAACATGCCACGGGTAACACCATGAGTGAATTTATTGCCGAAAACCGCGGCGCGGATGCCATCACCCGACCGAACTGGTCAGCCGTTTTCTCGGTGGCGTTTTGCGTCGCCTGTCTGATTATCGTTGAGTTTTTGCCCGTCAGTTTGTTGACGCCAATGGCCCAGGATTTAGGTATTTCGGAAGGGGTTGCCGGGCAATCGGTGACCGTGACCGCTTTTGTGGCAATGTTTGCCAGTTTGTTTATTACCCAGACAATTCAGGCCACTGACCGCCGCTACGTTGTTATTTTGTTTGCCGTTTTGCTGACGCTCTCCTGCTTGCTGGTTTCCTTTGCCAACTCATTCAGTTTGCTTTTAATCGGTCGTGCCTGTCTGGGGTTGGCACTCGGCGGGTTCTGGGCGATGTCGGCGTCGCTGACCATGCGTCTGGTACCAGCGCGTACGGTGCCGAAGGCGCTGTCGGTGATTTTCGGCGCGGTTTCTATTGCGCTGGTGATAGCCGCACCGTTGGGTAGCTTTTTAGGTGAGCTTATCGGTTGGCGCAATGTCTTTAATGCGGCGGCGGTGATGGGCGTGCTGTGTATTATCTGGATTATCAAATCATTGCCTTCGCTGCCTGGCGAACCCTCGCATCAGAAGCAAAATACTTTCCGCTTATTACAGCGTCCGGGCGTGATGGCCGGGATGATCGCCATCTTCATGTCTTTCGCCGGGCAGTTTGCTTTCTTCACGTATATTCGTCCAGTGTATATGAATCTCGCAGGATTCGGCGTGGATGGCTTAACGCTGGTGCTGTTGAGTTTTGGTATCGCCAGCTTTATCGGCACGTCGCTTTCGTCGTTCATTCTTAAACATTCGGTAAAACTGGCCTTAGCAGGTGCGCCGTTAATACTGGCTCTGAGTGCGTTGGTGCTGACGTTGTGGGGAAGCGATAAAATCGTGGCGACCGGCGTTGCGATTATCTGGGGGCTGACTTTTGCTTTAATTCCCGTTGGCTGGTCAACGTGGATCACTCGCTCACTGGCCGATCAGGCAGAAAAGGCTGGGTCTATTCAGGTGGCCGTTATTCAGCTTGCCAATACCTGCGGTGCGGCAATCGGCGGTTATGCGTTGGATAACATTGGTCTGACTTCGCCGCTGATGTTGTCCGGCACATTGATGTTGCTTACCGCGCTGTTAGTCACCGCAAAGGTGAAAATGAAGTAACGTATTTACAGGAGGGGTTACTGCTGTGGTGGGAACACTCTCCTGTTCTTCCCTCTGATAACAATTGATCGGGCATTGTTCTTATCTTGTTGTTATTTCCATTCTTCCGCCTGTATTCATCATTTGCTAATCATGAATCATCATTTTCCCTCATGTTAAAGAAAGGTCATTTAATCTGAACGCATAGCGACAGGGATGACAAATGGCAGGGAAAGCGCATGGGAATGGCGATCGTCGGGGTGATAAAACCATATGTGGATTGGGGGATCGTTTACGTCGTCTGACCGCCGGTATTTGCCTGATAACACAAACTATTTTCCCTGTTATGGCTGCTGCTCCTACACATATTAACCATGCGCGTGCGGATACCGCCGCGTCACAGATCCTGCCGAATGTTAAAACTATCCCATACACCCTCGGGGCATTGGAAACGGCACAATCGGTCGCGACACGCTTTGGTATCACCATCGATGAATTACGTCGCCTGAATCAGTTCCGTACCTTTGCGCGTGGCTTTGACAATGTGCGTCAGGGCGATGAGATAGATGTGCCCCTCATTAACAGTAACAGCCCTGAAGCGCGCAACCTGAAAGCAATGCAGATGGAGCGCGACGGCAAAGATCCACAAATGCAGGTCGCGGAAGTGGCGCAGCAAAGTGGGACACTTTTAGCGCGCGATATGGACAGCGAACAGGCTGCGAGTATGGCGCGTGGCTGGGTGGCTTCTTCTGTGTCTGCGCAGGCGACAGACTGGCTCAGCCGCTGGGGAACTGCCCGGGTATCTCTGGGTGTTGATGAAGATTTCAGCCTTAAAAGCTCTTCATTTGAATTTCTCCATCCCTGGTACGAAACGCCAGATAACCTGGTCTTCAGCCAGCATGCACTCCACCGTACGGATGATCGCACTCAAACCAACCACGGTATCGGCTGGCGTTATTTCACTCCGAGCTGGATGTCTGGCATAAACCTGTTTATCGATCATGACCTGACCCGCTATCACACCCGAACCGGGATGGGCGTTGAATACTGGCGCGATTACCTGAAACTGAGCAGCAACGGCTATCTGCGCCTGAGTAACTGGCGTAGCGCACCGGAACTGGACAATGATTATGAAGCACGCCCGGCGAACGGTTGGGATCTTCGCGCCGAAGGCTGGTTACCGGCCTGGCCGCAGTTGGGCGGTAAGTTAGTCTATGAACAATATTACGGCGATGAAGTGGCGCTATTTGGTAAAGATGAGCGACAAAATGATCCTCACGCGATTACCGCAGGATTGAGTTACACCCCCGTTCCCCTGATCTCCTTTAGTGCCGAGCAACGGCAGGGAAAACAGGGAGAGAACGACACCCGAATTGGTATGGAGCTGACGCTGCAACCCGGTCAATCACTGCAAAAACAGCTCGATCCGGCTGAAGTAGCAGCACGGCGTAGCCTTGTAGGCAGTCGCTATGACCTGGTCGATCGTAATAACAATATTGTCCTCGAATATCGCAAGAAAGAACTGGTGCGGCTGACGCTGACCGATCCGCTGAAAGGCAAGCCGGGCGAGGTTAAATCGCTGGTTTCTTCCTTACAAACCAAATACGCGCTGAAAGGTTATGACATCGAAGCCGCTTCCTTGCAATCTGCGGGCGGGAAAGTTGCTGTTTCCGGCAAGGATATTCAGGTCACTATTCCACCCTACCGATTTACGGTAATGCCTGAAACCGACAACACTTACCCAATAACAGTTATAGCGGAAGATTCGAAAGGGAATTTCTCCCGGCGTGAAGAAAGTATGGTGGTTGTAGAAAAACCCACACTAAGCCTCGCTGATTCAACGCTTTCTGTCGATCTACAAATTCTGCTTGCGGATGGAAAATCAATCTCAACGCTGACCTATACCGCGCGAGATTCCAGCGGCAAGCCTATCCCGGGTATGACATTAAAAACCCATGCGAAAGGTTTGCAAGATTTCGTCCTAAGCGAATGGAAAGACAACGGTAACGGAACCTATACCCAGTTAGTTACCTCCGGGAAGACGTCAGGCGCGTTGTCGCTGATGCCACAATTTAACGGCGACGATGTTGCTAAAACACCAGCGCTGATTGCCATTGTGGCTAATATGGCATCCCGAGCGGACTCCATGATTGAAACAGACCAGAATAATTACGTCGCGGGTAAGCCGATAGGCGTAAAAGTGACCCTGAAAGATGAGAATGGCAACGGGGTTACCGGAAGAAAAGAACTTCTTAAACAGGCTGTTAAAGTAGACAACACGAAGACTGATGCTGTTAGTGCCTGGACGGAAGAAAGTGAGGGAGTTTACAAAGCAAACTATACGGCCCATCTCATTGGCGACAAATTAACGGCCCAGCTGACGATGCCCGGCTGGCAAACCAAGCATTCGGATGCGTTCAGTATTGCGGGTGATAAAGATACCGCCAAAATCGCAGCGATGCAGATCACCGCGAATAACGCAGTTGCCAGACGCGATCACAATACCGTCGCTGTGACGGTCAGGGACGTACATCAAAATTTACTGCAGGGACAAAATGTTACCTTCACGGTCGTGAATGGTGCGGCGGTTTTTGCCGATCCAAATGGCGGTATTGTGACGACAGATAAAGACGGGATTGCCAGCGTTAACCTTGCCAGTGACCAGGCGGTAAACAGTCTTATCAAGGCCGAGATCAATGGCAGTAGTCAGTCTGTGGAAGTGAGCTTTATCACTGGCGATATCTCGCAGCTAACCTCCACCATCAAGACGGACGATGTGTCATACACCGCGGGTGGCAAGATAAAAGTGACAGTCACCCTTATGGATGAGCAGAAAAACCGGGTGACAGGGATGGCTGCGCTGCTGGCAGGTAGCGGCGTGGTCGAGGTGAGCGGTACAGATACAAATGAAACGGGTAACTGGAGCGAAGAGTCTGATGGCGTTTACACCACCACCCGAACCGCGAAGATTGCTGGCAATAGCCATTACGCCACGCTGAAACTATCGACATGGAGTAGCGCGCAGCAATCCGATGCGTATGTCATCCGCGAAAGCGGAGCTGTGCTGGCTTATTCCTCTATCGTTACCGACAAAACGACCTATACCGCAGGCGGTGCGATTAAAGTTACGGTAACGCTCAAGGATAGCTATGAAAACCTGGTCGGGGGGCAACGAGACGCTATCAGCCAGGCTATCCAGCTGCCAAATACAAAAGCGGAAAGCATTACCTGGAATGAAGATCAAAAAGGCATTTATACCGCAACGTATACCGCTTTACTTCCTGGCACCGGTTTAAAAGCACAGCTACAGATGTCCGGCTGGGCGAGCGCCCTGACTTCAAATGTTTACAGTATTAGTGGCGATGCCGCCAGCGCACAAATCGTCGCGATGCAAGTGACAACGGGTAGCCTGGATGTGCTGGCGAATGGCAGCGATCGACATACGGTGAATGTCCGGGTGGAAGATCAGTTTGGCAATGTGCTGCCAGAGCAGACCGTCACCTTTACGGTGACGAAAGGGGCGGCTGTATTTGCCAATGCAAGGCAGAGCGCAGATATCAGGACGGATGTGCATGGCATGGCGGAGGTTGTGCTGAGTAGTACCGTAGCGGATGCCAGCACTGTTGAGGCTAAGATCAATCAAAGCAGTGATAGTAAAACGGTGAACTTCGTTGCTGATGTCAGCACGGCGCGTATTGCTGATCTGGGGGTAACGCAGGATAACGCGGTGGCAGACGGCGCGACAGAGAACATGCTGTGGGTGAAAGTCACCGACGCGTTCGGTAATGCGCTGGGCGGGCAGACGGTCAGCGTGTTGGCGGACAACGGCGCAACGGTCGCTCCGACGGTGATTACAGAGCCGGACGGCACAGTGGAGATCAGTGTCACCAGCCAGACGGCGGGCACCAGTGCCTTCACTGCAACCATCAACAGCAGCAGCCAGAGCCGGGATGTGACGTTTATCGCCGATGTCAGGACGGCGCAGATCGCTGATCTGGTGGTCACCCGGGATAACTCAGTGGCTGACGGCGCAATGGCGAACACGCTGCGGGTGAGGGTGACGGATGCGTTCGGTAATGTGCTTGCCGGGCAGACGGTCAGCGTG
>NZ_PTRV01000015.1:0-105768 GCF_002965285.1 Escherichia sp. MOD1-EC5990
GTTGGGGTATCGCCAAGCGGTAAGGCACCGGATTCTGATTCCGGCATTCCGAGGTTCGAATCCTCGTACCCCAGCCACATTAAAAAAGCTCGCTTCGGCGAGCTTTTTGCTTTTCTGCGCATATTCAATGTCGAATGCGATGTTGACACGTCTTATTCTTCAAAGTCGGATGCGACGCTGATGCGTCTTATCCGACCTACAGTTGGCATGCATCCGGCAATGTTGTAAGGCTATAACCCTAACGCATATTTCAGCGCCTGCCGTTTCAATACGCCAGCACGCTCCGCCGCCATTAACCCGAGATTACGCACAAAACGCAGTGGTGGCAGATTATTGCTGAATCCGGCATAAAACAGATCCATACCGCTTTGCATAATGAAGTTATCCGCCATACGCCGCATCTGGTAACGCTTGAGGACAGGATAACTGGCCCACGCTTCGCCGTAGCTGCGGGCATTCACCAGAACGTCAATCAGGGCATCGACATCACGATAACCAAGATTCACCCCCTGCCCCGCCAGCGGATGAATGGTGTGCGCCGCATCGCCCACCAGCGCAAGCCCTGGCTGCACATACTGCAACGCATGGCGGCGCGTCAGCGGAAACGCACCAGCAGCAAGCGGCGTTACATAACCCAGACGTGACGGGAAATGCTTCGCGATTTCCGCCTGGAGCTGCGCCATATTCATATTCTGCAACTGGCGAATACGCGCTGGTGAGTCGTACCACACCAGCGATGCCCAGTTATCAAACAGCGGCAGAAACGCGCGCGGCCCGTCCGGAGTAAACTGCTGCCAGGTGCTGTCGCCGGGATCATTCTCGCACTGTACGCTAATCAACATACACGACTGCGCATACTGCCAGGCATGAACGCCAATTCCCGCCATTTGCCGCACCTGCGAATTTGCACCGTCAGCGCCAATCACCAGCTTCGCCTGGATCACTTCGCCCCCCTTCAGTTCCAGTTCCTGAAGATCATTATGGCGATGCAGAGCAATCAGTGAGCCTGGCACACGTAACGTTACTTTCGGATGCGCTTCCAGCGCCTGCCACAGCGCCTGTTGCAGGACAGTGTTTTCCACCATATAGCCAAGCAACGGCAGCTTCAATTCGGCTGCATCAAACACCACATGCGCCGTTTCCCACTCCCACGTTTCCAGTCTGCGATAAGGATGGCAACGCATGGCTTGTACCGCGTCCCAGACGCCTAAACCTTTAAGCAATGATACCGAAGCCGCACTAATCGCCGAGATCCGCACATCCGGCTGGCTGTCAGCGGCAAACGGCGCAGGTTCTGCGTGCTCGATTACCGTTACCGAAAATCCGTGCTGTGCCAGTCCCAGCGCCAGTGCGCCGCCGACCATTCCTCCGCCGACAATGGCAATTTCCGTTGGTTGATTTGTCATGGTCAATCATCCTGTTAGCAATATGCTTTAAGTTTACAGGATTTTTACCCCCAAGGGCTGATAACGCTCATACTGGTCACAACGGCAGCAAAGCATTACACTATGCGCCCTGCATTCCTGGCTACTATTTCGCAAGAGCAAGTCGATGACCAAAAAACTCCATATTAAAACCTGGGGCTGTCAGATGAACGAGTACGATTCATCGAAGATGGCCGATCTGCTGGATGCCACCCACGGCTTTCAACTGACCGACGTGGCGGAAGAAGCGGATGTGCTGCTGCTGAACACCTGCTCAATCCGCGAGAAGGCTCAGGAAAAAGTCTTCCATCAGTTGGGTCGCTGGAAACTGTTAAAAGAGAAGAATCCAGACCTGATTATCGGCGTCGGCGGCTGCGTGGCATCGCAAGAAGGCGAGCACATTCGCCAGCGCGCCCACTATGTTGATATTATTTTTGGGCCGCAAACGCTGCACCGTCTGCCGGAGATGATCAACTCCGTGCGCGGCGACCGCAGCCCGGTTGTAGATATCAGCTTCCCGGAAATCGAGAAGTTTGACCGTCTGCCGGAACCGCGTGCCGAAGGACCAACCGCGTTTGTCTCCATCATGGAAGGCTGCAATAAATATTGCACCTACTGCGTAGTGCCTTACACCCGTGGTGAAGAGGTAAGCCGTCCTTCCGACGATATTCTGTTTGAGATTGCCCAGCTTGCGGCTCAGGGCGTGCGTGAAGTCAACCTGCTCGGTCAGAACGTGAACGCCTGGCGTGGTGAGAACTACGACGGCACCACCGGATCGTTTGCCGATCTGCTGCGTCTGGTTGCGGCGATCGACGGGATCGATCGTATTCGCTTTACCACCAGCCATCCGATCGAATTCACCGACGATATCATCGAAGTGTACCGCGACACGCCGGAGCTGGTGAGCTTCCTGCATCTGCCGGTTCAGAGCGGTTCCGATCGCATTCTAAACCTGATGGGACGTACCCACACGGCGCTGGAGTACAAAGCGATCATCCGTAAATTGCGTGCGGCGCGTCCTGATATTCAGATCAGTTCTGACTTCATTGTCGGCTTCCCGGGCGAAACCACCGAAGACTTCGAAAAAACGATGAAGCTGATTGCCGACGTCAATTTCGACATGAGCTACAGCTTTATCTTCTCTGCACGTCCGGGTACGCCTGCCGCCGATATGGTTGATGATGTTCCGGAAGAAGAGAAGAAGCAGCGTCTGTATATTCTGCAAGAGCGCATTAATCAGCAAGCGATGGCATGGAGCCGCCGTATGCTCGGCACCACCCAGCGTATTCTGGTAGAAGGTACATCGCGTAAGAGCATCATGGAGCTTTCCGGTCGTACTGAAAATAACCGCGTGGTTAACTTCGAAGGCACACCGGATATGATCGGTAAATTCGTCGATGTAGAAATTACCGACGTCTACCCGAACTCTCTGCGCGGTAAAGTGGTGCGAACTGAAGATGAAATGGGTCTGCGCGTGGCAGAAACACCGGAATCGGTGATTGCCCGTACCCGCAAAGAAAATGACCTTGGCGTGGGTTATTATCAGCCGTAATTCTCAGGCTCGCCGTTCCGGTGGGCCTTGTTTTTTCTCTCTTTATCCCCATCTTTATCACAATGCTTGCGCCTTTTTCCTGTGGCGTGAATAATTTCCTTATAGGCCGGTGAATGTTCAGCTTCCGGCGGCATACAGATAAGAGGAACGGTTTGAACATAGACACTCGCGAAATTACTCTGGAGCCAGCAGACAACGCACGTCTGTTGAGCCTGTGCGGCCCGTTTGATGACAACATCAAACAACTCGAACGCCGTCTCGGCATCGAAATCAATCGCCGTGATAACCACTTTAAACTGACCGGCCGTCCGATTTGCGTCACCGCTGCGGCAGACATTCTGCGTAGCCTGTATGTCGATACTGCCCCGATGCGCGGTCAGATTCAGGATATCGAGCCGGAACAGATCCACCTGGCGATTAAAGAAGCACGCGTGCTGGAGCAAAGTGCGGAGAGCGTGCCGGAGTATGGCAAAGCGGTCAATATCAAGACCAAACGCGGTGTAATTAAACCGCGCACGCCAAACCAGGCGCAGTACATCGCCAATATTCTCGACCATGACATTACCTTCGGCGTTGGCCCGGCGGGTACGGGTAAAACCTACCTGGCAGTGGCTGCGGCAGTTGATGCCCTGGAGCGTCAGGAAATTCGCCGCATTCTGCTGACTCGTCCGGCGGTAGAAGCCGGTGAGAAACTGGGCTTCCTGCCTGGCGATTTAAGCCAGAAAGTAGATCCGTATCTGCGCCCGCTATATGACGCGCTGTTTGAAATGCTGGGCTTTGAAAAAGTCGAGAAGCTGATTGAGCGCAACGTTATTGAAGTCGCACCGCTGGCCTATATGCGTGGTCGTACGCTGAACGACGCGTTTATCATTCTCGATGAAAGCCAGAACACCACCATCGAACAGATGAAGATGTTCCTGACTCGTATCGGTTTTAACTCAAAAGCGGTTATTACCGGCGATGTCACGCAGATCGACTTGCCGCGTAATACTAAATCAGGCTTACGTCACGCTATCGAAGTGTTGGCCGATGTCGAAGAGATCAGCTTTAACTTCTTCCACAGCGAAGACGTGGTTCGTCACCCGGTGGTAGCGCGTATCGTTAACGCTTATGAAGCCTGGGAAGAAGCCGAACAAAAACGAAAAGCGGCGCTGGCAGCAGAACGCAAGCGCGAAGAACAGGAACAAAAATGAGTCAGGTGATCCTCGATTTACAACTGGCATGTGAAGATAATTCCGGGTTACCGGAAGAGAGCCAGTTTCAGACATGGCTGAATGCGGTGATCCCGCAGTTTCAGGAAGAATCGGAAGTCACTATTCGCGTGGTCGATACCGCCGAAAGCCACAGTCTCAATCTGACCTATCGCGGTAAGGATAAGCCGACCAACGTGCTCTCCTTCCCGTTTGAAGTACCGCCTGGCATGGAGATGTCGCTGCTGGGTGATCTGGTTATCTGCCGTCAGGTGGTTGAGAAGGAAGCACAGGAGCAAGGCAAACCACTGGAAGCGCACTGGGCGCATATGGTGGTGCACGGCAGTCTGCATTTGTTAGGTTACGATCACATCGAAGACGACGAAGCAGAAGAAATGGAAGCCCTCGAAACAGAGATTATGCTTGCTCTGGGCTATGAGGATCCGTACATTGCCGAGAAAGAATAATTTGCCAGGCATTTGACTGGCAGACGTCCCCGCCGTTGGTGATTAACGACGGCGTTTTGATTAACTAACATGAGAACCCATACGACGCCATGAGCGACGACAATTCACACAGTAGTGACACGATAAGCAACAAGAAGGGATTTTTCTCCCTGTTACTCAGCCAACTTTTCCACGGTGAACCGAAAAACCGTGACGAACTGCTGGCGCTGATCCGTGATTCCGGGCAGAACGACCTTATCGACGAAGATACGCGCGATATGCTCGAAGGGGTGATGGACATCGCAGACCAACGCGTTCGCGACATCATGATCCCCCGCTCCCAGATGATTACCCTGAAACGCAACCAGACGCTGGACGAATGCCTTGATGTCATCATCGAGTCCGCCCACTCACGTTTCCCGGTGATTAGCGAAGACAAAGATCACATTGAAGGGATTCTGATGGCGAAAGACTTGCTGCCGTTTATGCGCAGCGATGCTGAAGCCTTCAGCATGGACAAAGTGTTACGTCAGGCGGTTGTCGTTCCTGAAAGTAAGCGCGTAGACCGGATGCTGAAAGAGTTTCGCTCTCAGCGTTACCACATGGCGATCGTCATTGACGAATTCGGTGGGGTTTCCGGTCTGGTGACCATTGAAGATATCCTGGAACTGATTGTTGGTGAGATTGAAGACGAGTATGACGAAGAAGATGATATCGACTTCCGTCAGCTGAGTCGTCATACCTGGACCGTGCGCGCACTGGCTTCCATCGAAGATTTCAACGAAGCCTTCGGCACCCACTTTAGCGATGAAGAAGTCGACACCATCGGCGGTCTGGTGATGCAGGCATTTGGGCATCTCCCGGCGCGTGGCGAAACCATCGACATCGACGGTTACCAGTTCAAAGTGGCGATGGCCGACAGTCGGCGTATTATTCAGGTTCATGTCAAAATCCCGGATGACTCACCCCAGCCAAAGCTGGATGAATAAAACCGAAACTGGATAGATAACTACATGGCTTTTGCCTCATTAATTGAACGCCAGCGCATTCGCCTGCTGCTGGCGTTATTATTCGGTGCCTGCGGAACGCTGGCCTTCTCTCCTTACGACGTCTGGCCTGCGGCGATTATTTCGCTGATGGGACTTCAGGCGCTCACCTTTAACCGCCGTCCACTCCAGTCTGCCGCTATTGGCTTTTGCTGGGGATTTGGCCTGTTTGGCAGCGGTATTAACTGGGTCTATGTCAGCATCGCGACCTTTGGCGGAATGCCTGGCCCGGTTAACATCTTCCTGGTGATACTGCTGGCAGCGTATTTGTCGCTGTATACCGGACTGTTTGCTGGCGTACTGTCGCGTCTGTGGCCGAAAACCACCTGGCTGCGCGTGGCGATTGCCGCCCCTGCTCTCTGGCAAGTGACCGAGTTTCTGCGCGGTTGGGTGCTGACTGGCTTCCCGTGGTTGCAGTTCGGCTATAGCCAGATTGACGGTCCGTTAAAAGGACTGGCACCGATAATGGGCGTGGAAGCCATTAACTTCCTGCTGATGATGGTAAGCGGCCTGCTGGCACTGGCGTTGGTCAAACGCAACTGGCGTCCGCTGGTGGTGGCCGTCGTGCTGTTCGCCCTTCCCTTCCCGCTGCGTTACATCCAGTGGTTCACCCCGCAACCGGAGAAAACCATTCAGGTTTCGATGGTTCAGGGCGACATTCCGCAATCGCTGAAGTGGGATGAAGGCCAGCTTCTCAATACGCTGAAGATTTACTACAACGCAACGGCACCGCTGATGGGCAAGTCATCGCTGATTATCTGGCCTGAATCGGCGATAACCGACCTGGAAATTAATCAGCAGCCGTTCCTCAAAGCACTGGACGGTGAGTTGCGTGATAAAGGTAGCTCGCTGGTCACCGGGATTGTCGACGCGCGTCTCAATAAGCAGAATCGCTACGATACCTACAACACCATCATCACGCTGGGTAAAGGTGCACCGTATAGCTACGAATCAGCCGATCGCTATAACAAAAACCATCTGGTACCGTTTGGCGAGTTTGTCCCGCTGGAGTCGATTCTGCGTCCGTTAGCACCGTTCTTTGATCTGCCGATGTCGTCATTCAGCCGTGGACCATATATCCAACCACCGCTGTCGGTAAATGGTATTGAGCTTACTGCGGCTATTTGCTACGAGATCATTCTCGGCGAGCAAGTGCGCGATAACTTCCGCCCGGATACCGACTATCTGCTGACTATCTCCAACGATGCGTGGTTTGGTAAGTCTATTGGCCCATGGCAGCACTTTCAGATGGCGCGAATGCGTGCGCTGGAGCTGGCGCGCCCGCTGCTGCGTAGCACCAACAACGGCATTACGGCGGTGATTGGCCCGCAGGGTGAGATTCAGGCGATGATCCCGCAATTCACCCGCGAAGTGTTAACCACTAATGTGACGCCGACCACCGGACTCACACCGTACGCACGTACCGGCAACTGGCCGCTGTGGGTGCTGACGGCACTGTTTGGTTTTGCCGCTGTGCTGATGAGTCTGCGTCAACGACGTAAATAATCCCTTCTTATCGTGCCGGAATACATCCCGTATTTCGGCACGCTCGCCGGATGTGGTATCAGTGCGTTATCCGGATGACAAAATTCCCCTATCCAACTTTGGCACATCTATTGCTTTGTTATACAAGGCAAAGCTTGAACCCGCGTCAGTACAACCCGGTTGCACCACAGCAATCCACCGGTAGCACCAAAAGAGTGCATTTTAAGAGTTTTGCTTCGGAATGGTGCGGCGCATCTCGCAAAAACAAACAATAAAACATCAATATCTTTACATTTAGCCAAACTAAATGTTACCTAACAAACACAACACTGCACAATAAAGTTGCAGATGATAACAACACAAACACTCACAACGGGTATCCATGCGTTCTTAACGCAGAAGATAAAGGAGTTGGATATGCAATTACGTAAACCTGCCACAGCAATCCTGGCCCTGGCGCTTTCCGCAGGACTGGCACAGGCAGATGACGCCGCCCCGGCAGCAGGCAGTACGCTGGACAAAATCGCCAAAAACGGTGTGATTGTCGTCGGTCACCGTGAATCTTCAGTACCTTTCTCTTATTACGACAATCAGCAAAAAGTGGTGGGTTACTCGCAGGATTACTCCAACGCCATTGTTGAAGCAGTGAAAAAGAAACTCAACAAACCGGACTTGCAGGTGAAACTGATTCCGATCACCTCACAAAACCGTATTCCGCTGCTGCAAAACGGCACTTTCGATTTTGAATGTGGTTCAACCACCAACAACGTCGAACGCCAAAAACAGGCGGCTTTCTCTGACACTATTTTCGTGGTCGGTACGCGCCTGCTGACCAAAAAGGGCGGCGATATCAAAGATTTTGCCGACCTGAAAGGCAAAGCCGTAGTCGTTACTTCCGGCACTACCTCTGAAGTTTTGCTCAACAAATTGAATGAAGAGCAAAAAATGAATATGCGCATCATCAGCGCCAAAGATCACGGTGACTCTTTCCGCACCCTGGAAAGCGGTCGTGCCGTTGCCTTTATGATGGATGACGCCCTGCTGGCCGGTGAGCGAGCGAAAGCGAAGAAACCAGACAACTGGGAAATCGTCGGCAAGCCGCAGTCTCAGGAAGCCTACGGTTGCATGTTGCGTAAAGACGATCCGCAGTTCAAAAAGCTGATGGATGACACTATCGCTCAGGTGCAGACCTCCGGTGAAGCGGAAAAATGGTTTGATAAGTGGTTCAAAAATCCAATTCCGCCGAAAAACCTGAACATGAATTTCGAACTGTCGGACGAAATGAAAGCACTGTTCAAAGAACCGAATGACAAGGCACTGAACTAATTACAAGAACCAGGGGCGGAAATTCTAGCCCTCTCGATTGTTACGTAGCACGGACAGACTATACGCCTGATGGTCGTTCCCCATCGGGCCTGAAAACCGCAATACGCTGGGTAACAATCTTCGAGGGTAGCAGTTAACGCTGCTACCCTCTTTTTTCTGGAGTAGATTTATGTCTATAGACTGGAACTGGGGTATTTTTTTACAACAAGCCCCGTTCGGCAACACCACCTATCTTGGTTGGATCTGGAGTGGTTTTCAGGTGACGATTGCTTTGTCGATCTGCGCCTGGATTATCGCTTTCCTCGTCGGTTCATTTTTCGGCATTTTACGTACCGTTCCAAACCGTTTTCTCTCCGGTCTGGGTACGTTGTATGTCGAACTGTTCCGCAACGTGCCGTTGATTGTGCAATTCTTTACCTGGTATCTGGTTATCCCTGAACTGTTGCCGGAAAAAATCGGCATGTGGTTTAAGGCAGAACTAGACCCCAATATTCAGTTTTTCCTCTCCTCCATGCTCTGTCTGGGACTGTTTACTGCAGCTCGTGTTTGCGAACAAGTACGCGCCGCGATTCAGTCGTTGCCGCGTGGGCAAAAGAATGCCGCGCTGGCAATGGGTCTGACGCTACCGCAGGCTTACCGCTACGTACTGTTGCCTAACGCTTATCGCGTTATCGTCCCGCCAATGACCTCTGAGATGATGAACCTGGTGAAAAACTCCGCCATCGCCTCGACTATCGGTCTGGTGGATATGGCGGCGCAGGCCGGTAAATTGCTCGATTACTCAGCCCACGCCTGGGAGTCATTTACCGCCATTACGCTGGCGTATGTGTTGATTAACGCTTTTATCATGCTGGTGATGACGCTGGTTGAACGTAAAGTTCGCCTGCCCGGCAACATGGGGGGCAAATAATGTACGAGTTTGACTGGAGTTCCATTGTTCCTTCCCTGCCATATCTGCTCGACGGGCTGGTGATCACCCTGAAAATCACCATCACGGCGGTGGTCATTGGTATTTTGTGGGGTACGATGCTGGCAGTGATGCGCTTGTCCAGCTTTGCGCCGATTGCCTGGTTTGCCAAAGCCTACGTTAACGTGTTCCGTTCGATCCCGTTAGTCATGGTTTTGCTATGGTTTTACCTGATTGTGCCGGGTTTTCTGCAAAACGTGCTGGGATTATCGCCAAAAAATGATATCCGTTTAATTTCGGCGATGGTGGCGTTTTCGATGTTTGAAGCGGCCTACTATTCAGAGATTATCCGTGCCGGTATTCAAAGTATTTCCCGTGGGCAGTCGAGCGCCGCGCTGGCGTTGGGGATGACTCACTGGCAGTCGATGAAACTGATTATTCTGCCGCAGGCGTTCCGCGCGATGGTGCCGCTGCTGCTCACTCAGGGCATCGTACTGTTCCAGGATACCTCGCTGGTGTATGTGTTATCTCTGGCCGATTTCTTCCGTACCGCCTCAACCATTGGTGAGCGTGATGGTACACAGGTCGAAATGATTCTGTTTGCCGGGTTTGTTTATTTCGTTATTAGCCTTAGCGCATCGTTGTTGGTCAGCTACTTGAAAAGAAGGACAGCATAATGATTACCCTGAAAAATGTTTCAAAATGGTATGGTCACTTTCAGGTGCTGACCGACTGCTCAACCGAAGTGAGAAAAGGCGAAGTGGTGGTGGTTTGCGGCCCGTCAGGCTCCGGCAAATCAACACTGATTAAAACCGTCAACGGCCTCGAACCGGTGCAGCAAGGTGAAATCACCGTCGATGGCATCGTGGTTAATGATAAGAAAACCGATCTGGCAAAGTTGCGTTCCCGCGTCGGGATGGTGTTCCAGCATTTCGAGCTGTTCCCTCATTTGTCGATTATTGAAAACCTGACCCTGGCGCAGGTGAAAGTGCTTAAACGCGATAAAGCGCCCGCTCGTGAAAAAGCCCTGAAATTACTGGAGCGCGTAGGACTTTCCGCACATGCCAATAAATTTCCAGCGCAGCTTTCCGGTGGTCAGCAGCAGCGTGTGGCAATCGCTCGCGCATTGTGCATGGACCCTATTGCGATGCTGTTCGACGAACCAACGTCGGCGCTTGACCCGGAGATGATCAACGAAGTGCTGGACGTGATGGTCGAACTGGCGAACGAAGGAATGACCATGATGGTGGTGACCCACGAAATGGGCTTTGCCCGCAAAGTGGCGAATCGGGTGATCTTTATGGATGAAGGTAAAATTGTCGAAGACTCACCGAAAGACGCTTTCTTCGATGATCCGAAATCGGACCGCGCAAAAGACTTCCTCGCGAAAATCCTGCACTAATCCTTCTGGCGCGCATACCGAGGTGCGCGCCATCTCACGCTTTATCGTTTCGGCCCTCGTATCTGTTACATTCCGGCGTTACCCTTGTCGTAAAGAAGCACACAACAAGGAGCAACAATGGCACTGCCAATTCTGTTAGATTGCGACCCAGGTCATGACGACGCTATCGCAATAGTTCTCGCCCTCGCCTCACCAGAGCTTGATGTCAAAGCAATTACGTCTTCCGCCGGAAACCAGACACCAGAAAAAACCTTACGCAATGTTCTGCGTATGCTGACCTTGCTTAATCGCACCGATATTCCGGTAGCAGGCGGCGCGGTAAAACCATTAATGCGTGATTTGATTATCGCGGACAATGTGCACGGCGAAAGCGGTCTCGACGGCCCGGCATTACCGGAACCAACGTTCGCACCGCAAAACTGCACGGCGGTGGAGCTGATGGCGAAAACGCTGCGTGAAAGTAATGAACCCGTCACGATTGTTTCTACCGGACCGCAAACTAACGTTGCCTTGCTGCTCAATAGCCATCCGGAATTGCATAGCGAAATCGCCCGAATCGTGATTATGGGCGGCTCAATGGGGCTTGGTAACTGGACGCCAGCGGCAGAATTTAATATTTACGTTGACCCAGAAGCGGCAGAAATTGTCTTCCAGTCAGGGATCCCGGTGGTGATGGCCGGTCTGGATGTTACTCACAAAGCGCAAATTTACGTTGAGGACACCGAGCGTTTCCGCACCATTGGTAACCCGGTTTCTACCATTGTTGCCGAACTGCTGGATTTCTTCCTCGAATATCACAAAGACGAAAAATGGGGCTTTGTGGGCGCACCGCTGCATGACCCATGCACCATCGCCTGGCTGTTGAAACCAGAGTTGTTTACCACTGTTGAGCGCTGGGTTGGCGTGGAAACACAGGGGAAATATACTCAGGGCATGACGGTTGTTGATTATTATTATCTGACAGGCAATAAACCGAATGTCACTGTAATGGTCGATATTGATCGTCAGGGCTTTGTTGATTTACTGGCTGAGCGTCTGAAATTTTACGCTTAACACACCACATTGATTAAGATCACCACGCTTTCACAGGGTGGTCTTAATCTGTTTATCTCTTTTTCTTTCAAGATATAAATGCAATGGATAATGCAGAACTCGCCATTGGTATCGATCTCGGCACTACCAATAGTTTAATTGCCGTCTGGAAAGACGGTGCCGCGCAATTAATTCCAAATAAGTTCGGTGAATATTTAACACCATCCATCATTAGTATGGATGAAAATAATCATATTTTAGTCGGAAAACCGGCTGTATCACGGCGCACTTCGCATCCGGATAAAACCGCCGCATTATTTAAACGCTCAATGGGTAGTAATACCAACTGGCGGTTAGGCAGCGACACATTTAACGCACCAGAACTGTCCTCTTTGGTCTTACGTTCATTAAAAGAAGATGCCGAAGAATTTCTGCAACGTCCGATTAAAGATGTGGTGATCTCCGTTCCGGCTTATTTCAGTGATGAACAACGCAAGCATACCCGTTTAGCAGCGGAGCTAGCCGGGTTAAATGCGGTACGCTTAATTAATGAACCCACAGCAGCTGCGATGGCTTATGGCCTGCATACTCAACAAAATACCCGCTCTCTGGTGTTTGATCTCGGTGGCGGCACGTTTGACGTCACGGTGCTCGAATACGCCACGCCGGTGATTGAAGTTCACGCCTCCGCTGGCGACAACTTTCTTGGCGGCGAAGATTTTACTCATATGCTGGTGGATGAAGTTTTAAAACGCGCCGCAGTGGCTAAAAACATGCTCAACGAAAGTGAGCTGGCAGCCCTGTACACCAGCGTGGAAGCGGCAAAATGCAGCAATCAATTACCGCTGCAAATTAGCTGGCAGTATCAGGAAGAAACGCGTGAGTGCGAATTTTACGAGAACGAACTGGAAGATTTGTGGTTGCCGCTGCTCAATCGCTTGCGAGTGCCGATTGAACAGGCGTTGCGCGATGCACGTCTGAAGCCAAGTCAAATCGACAGTCTGGTGCTGGTTGGCGGCGCATCACAAATGCCGCTGGTGCAGCGAATCGCCGTGCGTCTGTTTGGCAAATTGCCATATCAAAGTTACGACCCGAGCACCATTGTCGCGCTGGGCGCAGCGATCCAGGCTGTCTGCCGCTTACGCAGCGAAGACATTGAAGAAGTGATCCTCACCGATATTTGCCCCTACTCCTTAGGTGTTGAAGTTAACCGCCAGGGCGTTTCCGGCATTTTCTCACCGATTATTGAACGAAACACCACTGTACCGGTGTCGCGTGTAGAAACTTACTCGACCATGCACCCGGAACAGGATTCAATTACGGTTAACGTCTATCAGGGAGAAAACCACAAAGTTAAAAATAACATTCTGGTAGAATCCTTCGATGTGCCGTTGAAGAAAACCGGGGCTTATCAGTCGATTGATATTCGCTTTAGTTATGATATCAACGGGTTGCTTGAAGTTGACGTGCTTCTGGAAGACGGCAGCGTTAAGTCCAGAGTCATTAACCACAGCCCGGTAACGTTAAGTACCCAGCAAATTGAAGAGAGTCGGGCAAGGTTATCCGCATTAAAAATTTATCCGCGCGATATGCTTATCAACCGTACCTTTAAGGCCAAACTGGAAGAGTTGTGGGCGCGGGCGCTGGGTGACGAGCGAGAAGAGATCGGCCGGGTGATCACCGATTTTGATGCGGCGTTGCAGTCAAACGATATGGCCCGCGTCGATGAAGTTCGGCGACGAGCGAGCGATTATTTGGCTATTGAGATCCCTTAAACACGGCTGCCGGATGCGGCATAAACGCTGCATCCGGCATCGGCGCAAAAAACACATCCTCAGCTAAACAACATCGCGATTTTTCCGAGAGCATAACCTATCACCAGCACCGTTAAGCTGATTTTGATAATGCTGGTAATGCTCTGTGGTTTTTCATCCTCATCATTTTTTTCTTCGTGGTTTTCAGGTGTTGGCTCATCGACATCTTCATCCTCCGGCTCGAGTTTCACTTTCGTCAACAGCATCCGCGTGATAATGGCCTCTAATGGATGAGCATCTCCACCTTCCAGCCTTATATTAAGACGGGCCAGCATCTCTTGTTTCGGGAACGCTTCCAGCACAACCTGTTCCGCTACCCGATACAAATCCAGTAACGGTGAATCTTGTTCTGTCTCGCTACCGACTCTCGATTTCCACCATGCCCATGCTTTGCGCTTGAAGAATAACGACTCAATAAACGATTGACCTAACGGCGATAATTTTCCGCTATGTAAAATTTCCGCCCATAACAGCCGCGTCCGGGCGCTCTCACCAGGAACATATTTCAACGGTTGACCTTGAGCATCTATCATGCTTCGCGCTTCGATAACCATCACTAATAACGCGAAATAATCCGGGCAATGACGCTTGCTCCACTGCAACAACAAATTATCAGCTTGTGTAGATGGGTAACTCTCCCGGTATGCGCAGAGATCGGCAAGCAGGCTTTCCCCCTCGCCACAGTACAACCGTTGCGCACACTGGTAATAACGTGCATCTTCGCTTTCTGGATTTTCTGCTTGCCACTGTTGGGCAACAGGAATAAGTTCCGCCATACCTGTTTTCACCGAGCTGTACCAGCGCAACAGTTTGCGATGTAACTTGACATCATCAGGAATGAACCACGGACCTTCCATTGCCATAAACGCAGTGACATAGTCAGGATGGTAACGGCAGCAGCGTTCCAGCGCGAAGTAATACTCAACAGTCTGGTTCTGCAACGCGACAGGATATTCCAGAAGACTAAGGAAATCGAAACAATCACCAGCCTGAATGGCCTCAAGAAAAGCCTCCCTTTCTTCCTCATCCATTCCTTCGCTGTCATTAAACGAATGCCAGTTCAAACGCTCTGCCAGCAAAGAAGCACAATTTAATGAAAGATATCGCGCTTCTATAGCGACTGCACACAGCGGCCAGCGTAATTGATCGACATCCTCCATGTTCCAGGTATTTAATTGCTGAATAAATTTCTGCCAGGCGGAGGGCTGAAAACGATCACTTTCAGAATCCAGTAATGCCCTGAATGCACGTAGTATTTCATGTTCAGCGGCGGCATCTTTTTCTTCATCATCTGCTTCCGCGACAGGATTTACCGCCAGTCGCAGCGCCTCTTCATAGGCCTGGCGTAATGCTTTAAACCCCTGCGGATCGGTTTCGGGATGACACAACGGTAAGCGAGCAAGATAAGCCTGGCGGATAATGTCTATTTGCGTCGTGCTTTCAATTTCGAGGATTTGCCAACATGTTTTCATAGGTCGCTCACATCCTTAAGCGTTACCGGGCATTCAGGCTGGACAGTTAATGGCTGCCAGGGAAGCGTGGCATAGAAACGGTCGCTTCCCGCTGCCAGCTCTTCGAACATCCGACTCCCGGCGCTATCGTATTTGTACAGGGTTAGCGCCTCGCGTAGCGAAGCGTTGTCTTCGCACTGAGAAGATTGCCAGTAGAGACGCCCTAACGAATAGGCGGAAAAATAGTGCATCCAGCTGTGATAGTAATGGTGTGCTCGTATATAGACGCGCGATTGCAGCCATAAACTCTCGTCTTCCGTCAGCCACTTGTTGAGCACACCAACCCGTGATAAAAAACCCATCCGCACATAATCCCAGGCTTTGATTCCCCCTTCCCCACAACACATAGCGGTTTGGGCAACGAATTGGGTATAAATCAACCCTCTCTCCGAGCCGCCAGCAATTAATGCTTTCCACTCTTCAGGGGAAGAGCGATGCCATGTCAGATATAAGCCAGCTAAATCATTGGCATGACCATCATCGGTCATCTGATAAATAGTCTGAATTAAATCATCACGATTATTTATTCCCCAGGATGATGAGAGATCGAATTCTTTTATCCCGGTATACATTTTTGGCGAGTCATGCGCGGGCTTGCAACCCTGATTAAGTATTTCCATGGGCGTAGAAAGCGCAAAAAGAAGATATTGTTCTTCCTTATTCATTTGTTAATAATCCCTTAAGTGCATTAACTGACTACTTTTTTATTATTGATGAGTATAAACTTGACGCTTTCAAAATAAAAAGAAAATCGAAGCATTCACACATGAATAAAAAATTAATGTATATATTCGCAATATTTATAGTTGCAGCAATAACCTGTATTAGCCAACCCAAGAAAACGACGTTGCGTGATAAAGCCATGGCGAATTATGCCTTTGATTATTTAAGCTCACCGGGCAGTCTTCCATTCACCACGGCAGCCACGGAGCTTTCCGCGATTCATGGTCACTCAACGTCGCAATATCGCCTTGGAGAATTTTATCTTCATGGTAGCGACGGTAAACCACTGGATTATACACAGGCGAGATACTGGTATGAGCAATCAGCGGAACAGGAAAATCCACGCGCGCAAAGTAAACTGGGGTGGATCTACCTCAAAGGTCTGGGGGTCAAACCCGATACCCGTAAAGCAATTCTCTGGTATAAGGAAGCAGCTGAACAAGGGCATGTTCATGCACAATACACGTTGGGTTTGATCTACAGAAACGGCACGGGTATTAGCACCAACAATTATGAAGCTCGCAAATGGTTAGAACTGGCGGCAGAGCAACATTATAAAAATGCGGAAAGATTACTTGCAGAGCTTCCCGCACATTAACGTCGACTTTCACCCGAACAGATGAAGTATTTTCCCTATCAAACCAGCAAAGATAAAAATATAGAAAATAATTTTAATGATGCCCAGACAGCCCGGCCCACCATCGTCAACGGGCATTGGCTGCGGTTGCGGCTCCGGCTCGACGGTTTGTTGCCCGGCAAAATTCGCCGACTGAATTAATAATCGTCGAATTATTAATGCGTCCAGAGGACAACGATCTTCTGCATCAAGGCGGGCGACGATCGGCATCAATGATTCTTCTGTAGGTTGGCTGGTCTGCACTAATTGTTTAGCAACTAAATATAATGTCCATAAGGGATGCTGTGTATCACGCGTGAGTGAGATTCGCGGCTTACGCCCTTTGTGCAAAACCATCTCAACCAGAGAACGCCCCAGCGCAGAGAGTTTCTCATCGCTGAGTATTTCGTATAATTGAAAGCGCGTACGCGCACTGTCGCCAGGAACATAAAGTAACGGTTTCCCCTGATCGTTAACCAGTTCACGTGCTTCAATCATCATCACGACTAACGGGTAATAATCGACCCGATGCTGACGGCACCATTGCAACATTAAAGCATCCGCCTGGGTGGAGGGATACTCGCGCCAGTAGTCACAAAGTTCTGCCAGCAGGCTTTCGCCTTCTCCACAATAGACGCGTTGCGCGTATTCATAATAACGCGCATCTTCATTATCAGGTTCAGCTTCCCGCCACGACCGGGCGTAATCCAGAAGTTCGGGGATATCCAGACGGCTTGTGCTATACCAGCGGAGTAAATTTCTGTGCAAATTTGCATCATCGGGGATAATCACTGCGCGATGTTGCGCTAAATACAATGTCAGCCATTCTGGATGCGATGACCAAATCCGAGCGAACATTTGGTAAAAATCAATGGTGTCATTTTGTACGGCAACGGGCAGATGCAGAATGGTCTGGAAGTTAAAAACATTCCCCTTCGCAATGGCATATAAAAAGGATTCCAGTTCTTCTTCGTCTATTTCCCCGACGTTTTCCTCCTGCAACCACCGCAATCTTTCTGCTAATAACACCACGCACTCGAAGGATAAATGGGCAGTGTTCATGGCTATTGTGCACAGCGACCAGCGTAATTCATCAATATCTTCCATCGAGCAATAATTTAATTGCTGAATGAATCGCTGCCAGGCAGAGGGCAGAAAACGTTCGCTATCAGAGGCGAGTAACGCACGAAAGGCGAGCAGAATTTCATGTTCTGCAACTTCATGTTCTTCTGGTTGCCAAACAGATTTAGCAGGCGACTGCGCAATCCGTAGCGCGTCCTCATACGCCTGACGAAGTTGTTTAAAACCCTGCGGATCGGTTTCTGGATGAAAGGACGGTAACAGCGCCAGATAAGCGCAGCGGATAATATCGACGTCAGTCGTTTCCTCTATTTCGAGAATCTTCCAGCAATTTTTCATAGATCGCTCATATCCTTAAGCGTTTCCGGGCATGCAGAAGAGTAAGCCAATGGTTGCCAGGACAAGGTAGGGTAATACGCATCATCACTGGCAAATAATTGATAAAACATATCATTGCCGGAATCGTCGTATTCTTTACGCGCTAAAAATTCACGTAATAACTGAAGATTATCATCTTCGGGAGACTGCCAATATTGCCGACCAAAGGTATAACCGGCAAAATACTGCCGCCAGTTACTATAATAACGTAGCGCCCGTAGATGAATGCGCGACTGGATCCATAGACTTTCTTCTTCGCTCAACCAGTTATTAAGTACGCCCATTCGGCTTAAAAAACCCATCCGGACATAATCCCAGGCTTTGATTCCCCCTTCGCCACAGCATTCGGCGGTGCTGGCGACAAATTGCGCATAAGCCTGACCTTGCTCATTTAGTTCAGCAAGATAATCACGCCATTCACATGGAGAATAACGAAACCAGCGGTGATAAAGCCCTGCCAACCGAGCGGCATGACCGTTATCCATCATTCTGTGAATTGTACGCAGCAGGTCATCACGGTCATCAATTCCCCATGAGGAAGAAAGGTCAAAAAAGCATGTACCTAAATACATTTTGGGGGATGAATGCGAAGGTAAACAGCATTCATTGCGTATTTCCATCGGAGTGGAAAGTGCAAACAATATTTTTTGCGACTCCATGTCCATATAATTTATCCTTAAACATTCATTTAATGAATGTAAACTACATTGCGAGACTCAGTTATTTATACTTTTCTGACGCAACATAATACGCATAAAATAAGGCTTACGCAAAAATGGAATACATAAAAATATAATATATTTTATCTACAACCATAAGGAAATGATAATGATTTTTACGTCAAGTTGCTGCGATAATTTATCAATAGATGAGATTATCGAACGTGCTGAAAAAGGCGATTGCGAGGCTCAATATATTGTTGGGTTTTATTATAATCGCGATAGCGCAATTGACTCTCCGGACGACGAAAAGGCCTTTTACTGGCTGAAGCTGGCCGCTGAGCAAGGTCATTGTGAAGCACAATATTCCTTAGGGCAAAAGTATACCGAGGATAAAAGCCGTCATAAAGATAATGGGCAAGCCATCTTTTGGCTGAAAAAAGCTGCCCTACAAGGCCATACTTTCGCTTCCAACGCCCTTGGCTGGATACTGGATCGTGGAGAAGACCCCAACTATAAAGAAGCGGTTGTCTGGTATCAGATAGCCGCGGAGAGCGGAATGTCTTATGCGCAAAATAATCTTGGGTGGATGTACAGAAATGGCAACGGAGTCGCACAAGACTATGCGCTGGCATTTTTCTGGTACAAACAAGCTGCATTGCAAGGCCATAGTTACGCACAAGACAATCTGGCCGATCTTTATGAAGACGGTAAAGGTGTTGCCCAAAACAAAGCTCTTGCCGCATTCTGGTATTTGAAAAGCGCACAGCAGGGTAATCGGCATGCCCAGTTTCAAATTGCATGGGATTATAACGCTGGCGAAGGGGTGGACCAGGACTATAAGCAAGCGATGTACTGGTATCTGAAGGCTGCCGCTCAGGAAAGCGTCGGCGCTTACGTTAACATCGGCTATATGTATAAACACGGTCAAGGCGTTGAGAAGGATTATCAGGCAGCCTTTGAATGGTTTACGAAAGCCGCTGAATGCGATAATGCCACTGCCTGGTATAACCTTGCCATTATGTATCATTACGGAGAAGGAAGACCTGTCGATCTCCGACAGGCTCTCGATCTGTATCGTAAAGCTCAGTCATCCGGTACCAGGGATGTCAGTCAAAAAATCCGTGAGATTGAAGATTTACTGTAGAGATAAAAACAAGGGCCGGGGAATTTTATTCGGCCCATATTCTCTTTATTGCTGTTTGAAATCGGACCATTAAGGCTCGAACGGGCGTCTCTGGAACTGATCATGACCACATTTCGGGCATAGCGTCAGCACTTCCGGTGTGTAGATTGGGAGATGGAAGTGACATTTCTCGCAGACCAGATTCCCCAGACCTACGACTTCCCCGCTGTGATAAACCCCGTGATGATTGAGATCCTGGAAAACTTCGCGCCACTCAAGTTGCGTTTTATCGGTAATGTCCGCCAGTTCCTGCCACAAGCTTTCTTTAATCACCCGCATAAAGACGCTGTCAGATTCTTCTTTCAGGCTCTCTTCATAGCTCATGGCGAACTCTTCCAGGTCACGTCTGATAGCTCGCGTCAGCTCATCAACCTCGGTTCGCGTTAACTCCCCTGTTTTTATTACGCGCTCGCGCGCCTGTTCCACCAGTGCGTCGATATCACGTTCGCCATTACGCAGGCGTTCGCTCAGTGACGCGACCAGTTCACGGTAATATTGAGCAACCTTGTTCATCGTTTCATCTCCCGGGTCGTTAACTGACTATAATAATAGACGTTCTTTGTTCCTTGCTTTGCTATTACGCCCACAAACTCTGTAAATTAATGTATGAATAATCCGGGCATCATTTCAACGTCGAGTGCGCGAAAGGCTGTTTTGACGCGGACGTTTGGGCTATGCTATGCGGATCTGAAAAACCACCTCTAACGCTACTTTTGTAGCCGTATTGAAAACAGGACCACTGGCTGCCATGCAAGAGCAATACCGCCCGGAAGAGATAGAATCCAAAGTACAGCTTCATTGGGATGAGAAGCGCACATTTGAAGTAACAGAAGACGAGAGCAAAGAGAAGTATTACTGCCTGTCTATGCTTCCCTATCCTTCTGGTCGACTACACATGGGCCACGTACGTAACTACACCATCGGTGACGTGATCGCCCGTTACCAGCGCATGCTGGGCAAAAACGTTCTGCAACCGATCGGCTGGGACGCGTTTGGTCTGCCTGCGGAAGGCGCAGCGGTGAAAAATAACACCGCGCCAGCACCGTGGACGTACGACAACATCGCGTACATGAAAAACCAGCTCAAAATGCTGGGCTTTGGTTATGACTGGAGCCGCGAGCTGGCAACCTGTACGCCGGAATACTACCGTTGGGAACAGAAATTCTTCACCGAGCTGTATAAAAAAGGCCTGGTATATAAGAAGACTTCTGCGGTCAACTGGTGCCCGAACGACCAGACCGTACTGGCGAATGAACAGGTTATCGATGGCTGCTGCTGGCGCTGCGATACCAAAGTTGAGCGTAAAGAGATCCCGCAGTGGTTTATCAAAATCACCGCTTACGCTGACGAGCTGCTCAACGATCTGGATAAACTGGATCACTGGCCAGACACCGTTAAAACCATGCAGCGTAACTGGATCGGTCGTTCCGAAGGCGTAGAAATCACCTTCAACGTTAACGACTATGACAACACGCTGACCGTTTACACTACCCGCCCGGACACCTTTATGGGTTGTACCTACCTGGCGGTAGCGGCAGGTCATCCGCTGGCACAGAAAGCGGCGGAAAATAATCCTGAACTGGCCGCCTTTATTGACGAATGCCGTAACACCAAAGTTGCCGAAGCTGAAATGGCGACGATGGAGAAAAAAGGCGTCGATACTGGCTTTAAAGCGGTTCACCCATTAACGGGCGAAGAAATTCCGGTTTGGGCAGCAAACTTCGTATTGATGGAATACGGCACCGGCGCAGTCATGGCGGTTCCGGGTCACGATCAGCGCGACTACGAGTTTGCCTCTAAATACGGCCTGAATATCAAGCCGGTTATCCTGGCAGCTGACGGCTCTGAGCCAGATCTTTCTCAGCAAGCCCTGACCGAAAAAGGCGTGCTGTTCAACTCTGGCGAGTTCAACGGCCTTGATCATGAAGCAGCCTTCAACGCCATCGCCGATAAACTGACTGCGATGGGTGTTGGCGAGCGTAAAGTGAACTACCGCCTGCGCGACTGGGGTGTTTCCCGTCAACGTTACTGGGGCGCGCCGATTCCGATGGTGACGCTGGAAGACGGTACTGTAATGCCGACCCCGGACGACCAACTGCCGGTGATCCTGCCGGAAGATGTGGTGATGGACGGCATTACCAGCCCAATCAAAGCTGATCCTGAGTGGGCGAAAACCACCGTTAACGGTATGCCAGCGCTGCGTGAAACCGACACTTTCGACACCTTTATGGAGTCCTCCTGGTACTATGCGCGCTACACTTGCCCTGAGTACAAAGAAGGTATGCTGGATTCCGAAGCGGCCAACTACTGGCTGCCGGTGGATATCTACATTGGTGGTATCGAACACGCCATTATGCACCTGCTCTACTTCCGCTTCTTCCACAAACTGATGCGTGATGCAGGCATGGTGAACTCTGACGAACCAGCAAAACAGTTGCTGTGTCAGGGTATGGTGCTGGCGGATGCCTTCTACTATGTTGGCGAAAACGGCGAGCGTAACTGGGTTTCCCCAGTTGATGCTATCGTTGAACGTGACGAGAAAGGCCGTATCGTGAAAGCGAAAGACGCGGCAGGCCATGAACTGGTTTATACCGGCATGAGCAAAATGTCCAAGTCGAAGAACAACGGTATCGACCCACAGGTGATGGTTGAACGTTACGGCGCGGACACCGTTCGTCTGTTTATGATGTTTGCTTCTCCGGCGGATATGACTCTCGAATGGCAGGAATCCGGTGTGGAAGGGGCTAACCGCTTCCTGAAACGTGTCTGGAAACTGGTTTACGAGCACACTGCAAAAGGTGATGTTGCAGCACTGAATGTCGACGCGTTGACTGAAGATCAGAAAGCACTGCGTCGCGATGTTCATAAAACTATCGCTAAAGTGACCGATGATATCGGCCGTCGTCAGACCTTCAACACCGCGATTGCGGCAATTATGGAGCTGATGAACAAACTGGCGAAAGCACCGACCGATGGCGAGCAGGATCGCGCCCTGATGCAGGAAGCGCTGCTGGCGGTAGTCCGTATGCTTAACCCGTTCACCCCGCACATCTGCTTCACGCTGTGGCAGGAACTGAAAGGCGAAGGCGATATCGACAACGCGCCGTGGCCGGTTGCTGACGAAAAAGCGATGGTGGAAGACTCCACTCTGGTGGTGGTGCAGGTTAACGGTAAAGTCCGTGCCAAAATCACTGTTCCGGTGGACGCAACGGAAGAACAGGTTCGCGAACGTGCTGGCCAGGAACATCTGGTAGCAAAATATCTTGATGGCGTTACCGTGCGTAAAGTGATTTACGTACCGGGTAAACTCCTCAATCTGGTCGTTGGCTAAGCGCGGGAGGAAGCGTGCGATATCTGGCAACATTGTTGTTATCTCTGGCGGTGTTAATCACCGCCGGGTGTGGCTGGCATCTGCGTGATACTACGCAGGTTCCTTCCACTATGAAGGTCATGATTCTGGACTCAGGCGATCCGAACGGGCCATTAAGCCGTGCGGTGCGTAACCAGTTACGTCTGAATGGTGTCGAGTTGCTTGATAAAGAAACCACGCGTAAGGACGTTCCATCCCTGCGTTTGGGTGCTGTATCAATCTCGCAGGATACCGCGTCGGTTTTCCGTAATGGTCAAACTGCGGAATATCAGATGGTGATGACTGTTAGCGCGTCGGTATTGATTCCTGGACGAGATATCTACCCGATTAGCGCCAAAGTCTTCCGTTCGTTCTTCGATAACCCGCAAATGGCGTTAGCGAAAGATAACGAGCAGGAAATGATCATTAAAGAGATGTACGACCGTGCTGCCGAACAGCTGATTCGTAAGCTACCAAGCATCCGTGCTGCGGATATTCGTTCCGACGAAGAACAGACGTCGACCACAACGGATACTCCGGCAACGCCTGCACGCGTCTCTACCACGCTGGGTAACTGATGATTCGGTTGTACCCGGAACAACTCCGCGCGCAGCTCAATGAAGGGCTGCGCGCGGCGTATCTTTTACTTGGTAACGATCCTCTGTTACTGCAGGAAAGCCAGGACGCTATTCGTCAGGTCGCTGCGGCACAAGGATTCGAAGAACACCACACTTTTTCCATTGATCCCAACACTGACTGGAATGCGGTCTTTTCGTTATGCCAGGCCATGAGTCTGTTTGCCAGTCGACAAACGCTATTGCTGTTGTTACCAGAAAACGGACCGAATGCGGCGATCAATGAACAACTTCTCACACTCACTGGACTTCTGCATGACGACCTGCTGTTGATCGTCCGCGGTAATAAATTAAGCAAAGCGCAAGAAAATGCCGCCTGGTTTACTGCTCTTGCGAATCGCAGCGTGCAGGTGACCTGTCAGACGCCGGAGCAGGCTCAGCTTCCCCGCTGGGTTGCTGCGCGTGCAAAACAGCTCAACTTAGAACTGGATGACGCGGCAAACCAAGTGCTCTGCTACTGTTATGAAGGTAACCTGCTGGCGCTGGCCCAGGCACTGGAGCGTTTATCGCTACTCTGGCCAGACGGCAAACTGACATTACCGCGCGTTGAACAGGCGGTGAATGATGCCGCGCATTTCACCCCTTTTCATTGGGTTGATGCTTTGTTGATGGGCAAAAGTAAGCGCGCGTTGCATATTCTTCAGCAACTGCGTCTGGAAGGCAGCGAGCCGGTTATTTTGTTGCGCACATTACAACGAGAACTGTTGTTACTGGTTAACCTGAAACGCCAGTCTGCCCATACGCCACTGCGTGCGTTGTTTGATAAACATCGCGTTTGGCAGAACCGCCGGGGCATGATGAGTGAGGCGTTAAATCGCTTAAGCCAGCCGCAGTTACGTCAGGCCGTGCAACTCCTGACACGAACGGAACTCACCCTCAAACAAGATTACGGTCAGTCAGTGTGGGCAGAGCTGGAAGGGTTATCTCTTCTGTTGTGCCATAAACCCCTGGCGGACGTATTTATCGACGGTTGATATGAAATCTTTACAGGCTCTGTTTGGTGGCACCTTTGATCCGGTGCACTATGGTCATCTTAAGCCCGTGGAAACGCTGGCGAACTTGATTGGTCTGACGCGAGTCACCATCATCCCTAATAATGTTCCTCCGCATCGTCCCCAGCCGGAAGCAACCAGCGTGCAGCGTAAACACATGCTTGAACTGGCGATTGCCGACAAGCCACTGTTTACTCTTGATGAACGCGAGCTAAAGCGCAATTCTCCCTCTTACACTGCGCAAACACTGAAAGAATGGCGGCAGGAACAAGGGCCAGATGTGCCGCTGGCATTTATTATTGGCCAGGATTCACTGCTCACCTTTCCAACCTGGTACGAATACGAAACGATACTCGACAATGCACATTTGATCGTCTGTCGGCGTCCCGGTTACCCACTTGAAATGGCGCAACCGCAATACCAGCAATGGCTGGAAGATCATTTGACACATAACCCGGAAGATCTCCATCTTCAGCCTGCCGGAAAAATTTATCTGGCTGAAACGCCATGGTTTAACATCTCGGCGACCATCATCCGCGAACGTTTGCAAAACGGTGAATCGTGTGAGGATTTATTGCCGGAACCGGTACTGACTTACATTAACCAACAAGGCTTGTATCGCTGATACCTGTCGTTACGGAGGGCATGATGCGACTGTGGTTAATTCGTCATGGCGAAACGCAAGCGAATATCGATGGTCTGTACAGCGGTCATGCTCCCACACCCCTGACTGCGCGCGGTATTGAGCAAGCGCAAAATCTGCATACGCTGCTACATGGTGTTTCCTTTGACCTGGTTTTATGCAGTGAACTGGAACGGGCACAGCATACCGCGCGACGGGTTCTCAGTGATCGCCAGCTCCCCGTGCAAATCATCCCTGAACTCAACGAAATGTTTTTTGGCGACTGGGAGATGCGACATCATCGCGACCTCATGCAAGAAGATGCCGAAAACTATAGCGCGTGGTGCAATGACTGGCAGCATGCTATCCCCACGAACGGTGAAGGATTTCAGGCATTTTCACAACGTGTGGAACGGTTTATCGCAAGGCTTAGTGAATTTCAGCACTATCAGAATATTTTAGTCGTCAGCCATCAGGGTGTACTGAGTCTGTTAATCGCTCGTTTAATTGGCATGCCTGCCGAGGCTATGTGGCATTTTCGCGTTGACCAGGGGTGTTGGAGCGCCATTGATATCAACCAAAAATTCGCGACGCTACGCGTCCTCAATAGCCGTGCCATCGGGGTCGAGAATACATGACTTTTCTGTTTTTTTACGGGTAAGCCGCAACGACCATTGACAGCCCCGGGCAGGCTGATATTCTCCGCAGCCAGACTTTTTCCGCCAGACACGACTTTGTAGAAATTGTTTTACAAAAATGGCGATGCAATCTGCGGCGCGGGGTGGGATGATAGCCCACTTTCGAAAGCCGATTCGGCGACAATTGTCCCGAAATCGCCTCTGGTTCAGGTATACTGACAGACCATTTTTATCTATTTGATTCACCCAGGGGGAAAACTTGCAGGGTAAAGCACTCCAGGATTTTGTTATCGACAAAATTGATGACCTCAAAGGTCAGGACATCATCGCCTTAGACGTTCAAGGCAAATCCAGCATCACCGACTGCATGATCATCTGTACGGGTACGTCCAGCCGTCATGTTATGTCCATTGCTGACCACGTTGTGCAGGAGTCTCGCGCAGCGGGCCTGTTACCGCTCGGCGTAGAAGGTGAAAACAGTGCCGACTGGATTGTCGTGGATTTGGGCGATGTGATTGTCCATGTCATGCAGGAAGAGAGCCGTCGCCTGTATGAACTGGAAAAACTCTGGAGTTAATGCGTGAAGCTGCAACTTGTCGCCGTGGGAACGAAAATGCCGGATTGGGTACAAACCGGTTTTACCGAGTACCTGCGTCGTTTTCCGAAAGATATGCCCTTTGAGCTGATTGAAATTCCGGCCGGAAAACGCGGCAAGAATGCGGACATCAAGCGCATACTCGACAAAGAGGGTGAGCAGATGCTGGCAGCCGCAGGCAAAAACCGCATTGTCACCCTCGATATTCCAGGCAAGCCCTGGGATACGCCGCAGTTAGCCGCTGAACTGGAACGCTGGAAGCTGGATGGTCGCGACGTCAGTCTGCTGATTGGCGGGCCTGAAGGGTTGTCGCCTGCCTGCAAAGCGGCGGCGGAGCAGAGCTGGTCGCTGTCGGCGCTTACCCTTCCCCATCCGCTGGTTCGCGTGCTGGTCGCAGAGAGTCTGTACCGGGCGTGGAGCATCACCACCAACCATCCTTATCACCGTGAGTGATAAGGGAGCTTTGAGTAGAAAATGCAGCGGATGAAACTACAGAACTCTTTTCGCGACTATACGGCAGAGTCCGCGCTGTTTGTGCGCCGGGCGCTGGTCGCCTTTTTGGGGATTTTGCTGCTGACCGGCGTGCTTATCGCCAACCTGTATAATCTGCAAATTGTTCGCTTTACCGATTACCAGACCCGATCTAATGAAAACCGCATTAAGCTGGTGCCTATCGCGCCCAGCCGCGGCATTATCTACGACCGTAACGGTATCCCTCTGGCACTTAACCGCACTATCTACCAGATAGAGATGATGCCGGAGAAAGTCGATAACGTGCAGCAAACGCTGGACGCTTTGCGCAGCGTGGTTGATCTGACCGATGACGATATTGCTGCATTCCGAAAAGAGCGCGCACGTTCACACCGTTTCACCTCCATTCCGGTGAAAACTAACCTGACTGAAGTACAAGTGGCACGCTTTGCCGTCAATCAGTACCGTTTTCCGGGTGTCGAAGTTAAAGGCTATAAGCGTCGTTACTATCCTTACGGTTCAGCATTGACCCACGTCATCGGCTATGTGTCGAAAATCAACGATAAAGACGTCGAACGCCTGAATAATGACGGCAAACTGGCCAACTATGCGGCAACGCATGATATCGGTAAGCTGGGCATTGAGCGTTACTATGAAGACGTGCTTCACGGTCAGACAGGTTATGAAGAGGTTGAAGTTAACAACCGTGGGCGTGTTATCCGCCAGTTAAAAGAAGTGCCACCGCAAGCCGGACACGATATTTACCTGACGCTGGATCTCAAACTCCAGCAATATATTGAAACGCTGCTGGCGGGTAGCCGCGCAGCGGTGGTAGTCACCGATCCGCGTACAGGTGGGGTGCTGGCGCTGGTTTCCACGCCTAGTTATGACCCAAACCTGTTTGTTGACGGTATCTCCAGCAAAGATTATTCCGCCTTGCTGAACGACCCAAATACACCGCTGGTGAACCGCGCCACACAGGGGGTTTATCCTCCCGCGTCTACAGTTAAACCCTATGTGGCGGTTTCGGCATTGAGCGCCGGAGTGATCACGCGCAATACGACGCTGTTTGACCCAGGCTGGTGGCAACTGCCAGGTTCAGAAAAACGTTATCGTGACTGGAAAAAATGGGGCCACGGGCGTCTGAATGTCACAAGATCGCTGGAAGAATCTGCGGATACCTTCTTCTATCAGGTGGCCTACGATATGGGGATCGATCGCCTCTCCGAATGGATGGGTAAATTCGGTTATGGTCATTACACCGGTATCGACCTGGCGGAAGAACGTTCCGGCAACATGCCTACCCGTGAATGGAAACAGAAACGCTTTAAAAAACCGTGGTATCAGGGTGACACCATTCCGGTTGGTATCGGTCAGGGTTACTGGACAGCGACCCCAATCCAGATGAGTAAGGCACTGATGATCCTGATTAATGACGGTATCGTGAAGGTTCCGCATTTGCTGATGAGCACCGCTGAAGACGGCAAACAGGTGCCATGGGTACAACCGCATGAACCGCCCGTCGGCGATATTCATTCCGGTTACTGGGAGCTGGCAAAAGACGGTATGTACGGTGTTGCTAACCGCCCTAACGGTACGGCGCATAAATACTTTGCCAGCGCACCGTACAAAATTGCGGCGAAATCTGGTACAGCTCAGGTCTTCGGTCTGAAAGCGAACGAAACCTATAATGCGCACAAAATTGCCGAGCGTTTACGTGACCACAAACTGATGACCGCCTTTGCGCCATACAACAATCCGCAAGTCGCTGTCGCCATGATTCTGGAGAACGGCGGTGCGGGTCCGGCGGTTGGTACGCTGATGCGCCAGATCCTCGACCACATTATGCTGGGTGATAACAACACCGATCTGCCTGCGGAAAATCCAGCGGTTGCCGCAGCGGAGGACCATTAATCATGACGGATAATCCGAATAAAAAAACATTCTGGGATAAAGTCCATCTCGATCCCACAATGCTGCTGATCTTACTGGCATTGCTGGTTTACAGCGCCCTGGTTATCTGGAGCGCCAGCGGTCAGGATATTGGCATGATGGAGCGTAAAATCGGCCAAATCGCGATGGGTCTGGTCATCATGGTGGTGATGGCGCAAATTCCTCCACGCGTTTATGAAGGCTGGGCCCCCTATCTCTATATCATCTGTATTATTTTGCTGGTGGCAGTAGATGCTTTTGGTGCCATCTCTAAAGGCGCTCAACGCTGGCTGGACCTCGGTATCGTTCGTTTTCAGCCGTCGGAAATTGCCAAAATAGCCGTACCACTGATGGTAGCGCGCTTTATCAACCGCGACGTTTGCCCGCCGTCGTTGAAGAACACAGGCATCGCGCTGGTGCTGATATTTATGCCCACGCTGCTGGTGGCTGCGCAGCCTGACCTGGGGACATCAATCCTCGTTGCGCTTTCCGGTCTGTTTGTACTGTTCCTCTCTGGCCTTAGCTGGCGTCTGATTGGCGTCGCAGTAGTGCTGGTAGCGGCGTTCATTCCAATTCTGTGGTTCTTCCTGATGCATGATTACCAGCGCCAACGCGTAATGATGCTCCTGGACCCGGAATCAGACCCACTCGGCGCGGGCTATCACATTATTCAGTCTAAAATTGCTATTGGCTCCGGCGGATTACGCGGCAAAGGTTGGCTGCATGGCACTCAGTCACAACTTGAATTTCTACCCGAACGCCATACCGACTTTATCTTCGCGGTACTGGCGGAAGAGCTGGGATTAGTGGGCATTTTGATTCTGCTCGCTCTCTACATTCTGCTGATCATGCGCGGGCTGTGGATAGCCGCCAGAGCGCAAACCACCTTTGGTCGCGTCATGGCTGGCGGCTTAATGCTGATATTATTCGTTTATGTCTTCGTAAATATTGGTATGGTAAGCGGTATTCTGCCGGTTGTAGGGGTTCCGCTCCCACTGGTCAGTTATGGAGGATCGGCGCTAATTGTGCTGATGGCTGGGTTCGGGATTGTAATGTCAATCCACACCCACAGGAAAATGTTGTCGAAAAGCGTGTAAGAGGTGCGCAATGCGTAAGCAGTGGCTCGGGATCTGCATCGCGGCAGGAATGCTCGCGGCATGTACAAGCGATGATGGTCAGCAACAGACGGTAAGTGTACCGCAGCCTGCGGTATGTAACGGCCCCATAGTTGAAATTAGCGGGGCGGACCCGCGTTTCGAACCACTGAACGCGACGGCAAATCAGGATTACCAGCGCGACGGTAAAAGCTACAAAATCGTGCAGGATCCGTCTCGATTTAGCCAGGCGGGACTGGCGGCAATCTATGATGCCGAACCAGGCAGTAACCTGACGGCCTCTGGCGAAGCTTTCGATCCGACACAGCTGACGGCGGCCCATCCAACGCTTCCGATCCCCAGCTACGCCAGAATCACTAACCTGGCTAACGGGCGAATGATCGTGGTGCGCATTAATGATCGCGGTCCTTACGGCAACGACCGCGTTATTTCGCTTTCTCGCGCAGCAGCTGACCGTCTTAACACGTCAAACAACACCAAAGTTCGTATCGATCCGATTATTGTCGCCCAGGATGGTTCGCTTTCTGGTCCTGGTATGGCTTGTACCACAGTCGCCAAACAGACTTACGCCCTGCCTGCACCTCCCGATTTAAGCGGTGGCGCGGGAACAAGTTCAGTGTCTGGCCCACAGGGTGACATTCTTCCGGTCAGTAATTCGACGCTAAAAAGCGAAGATCCGACCGGCGCACCGGTAACCAGCAGCGGTTTCCTCGGTGCACCAACGACGTTAGCGCCTGGTGTGCTGGAAGGCAGCGAACCAACACCTGCGCCACAGCCCGTTGTTACAGCTCCCTCGACAACGCCTGCAACCTCGCCTGCAATGGTGACACCGCAAGCCGCCTCGCAAAGCGCTAGCGGCAACTTTATGGTGCAAGTTGGGGCCGTAAGCGATCAGGCGCGTGCGCAACAGTACCAACAGCAACTGGGACAGAAGTTCGGCGTCCCCGGCCGCGTGACCCAAAATGGCGCAGTCTGGCGGATCCAGCTTGGTCCATTCGCCAGCAAAGCCGAAGCCAGTACCTTGCAGCAACGTTTGCAAACCGAAGCCCAATTACAGTCATTTATTACCACCGCGCAGTAGCGTAAAGCAGGCATCTGATGTGTCAATTTCTGTAAATGACGTTAACAAAGTCACGCGGAAAGTCAGATGCCTGCCGGTAGTGCATTTGCTATAGTAGGGCACTTTTTTTAATTCCATCACGGATGTCGTAGTTCAGACCATGAATACCATTTTTTCCGCTCGTATCATGAAGCGCCTGGCGCTCACCACGGCTCTTTGCACAGCCTTTATCTCTGCTGCACATGCCGATGACCTGAATATCAAAACTATGATCCCGGGTGTACCGCAGATCGATGCGGAGTCCTACATCCTGATTGACTATAACTCCGGCAAAGTGCTCGCCGAACAGAACGCAGATGTCCGCCGCGATCCTGCCAGCCTGACCAAAATGATGACCAGTTACGTTATCGGCCAGGCAATGAAAGCCGGTAAATTTAAAGAAACTGATTTAGTCACTATCGGCAACGACGCATGGGCTACCGGTAACCCGGTGTTTAAAGGTTCTTCGCTGATGTTCCTCAAACCGGGCATGCAGGTTCCGGTTTCTCAGCTGATCCGCGGTATTAACCTGCAATCGGGTAACGATGCTTGCGTCGCTATGGCCGATTTTGCCGCTGGTAGCCAGGACGCTTTTGTTGGCTTGATGAACAGCTACGTTAACGCACTGGGCCTGAAAAACACTCACTTCCAGACCGTGCACGGTCTCGACGCTGACGGTCAGTACAGCTCCGCGCGAGATATGGCGCTGATCGGCCAGGCGTTGATCCGTGACGTACCGAATGAATACTCGATCTATAAAGAAAAAGAATTTACGTTTAACGGTATTCGCCAGCTGAACCGTAACGGCCTGTTATGGGATAACAGCCTGAATGTCGACGGCATCAAAACCGGACACACTGACAAAGCAGGTTACAACCTTGTTGCTTCTGCGACTGAAGGCCAGATGCGCTTGATCTCTGCGGTGATGGGCGGACGTACTTTTAAAGGCCGTGAAGCCGAAAGTAAAAAACTGCTAACCTGGGGCTTCCGTTTCTTCGAAACCGTTAACCCACTGAAAGTAGGTAAAGAGTTCGCCTCTGAACCGGTTTGGTTTGGTGATTCTGATCGCGCTTCGTTAGGTGTTGATAAAGACGTGTACCTGACCATTCCGCGTGGCCGCATGAAAGATCTGAAAGCCAGCTATGTGCTGAACAGCAGTGAATTGCATGCGCCGCTGCAAAAGAATCAGGTCGTCGGTACTATCAACTTCCAGCTTGATGGCAAAACGATCGAACAACGCCCGCTGGTTGTGCTGCAAGAAATCCCGGAAGGCAACTTCTTCGGCAAAATCATTGATTACATTAAGTTAATGTTCCATCACTGGTTTGGTTAAAAATCGAACACTTGAAAGTGTGATTTCCGCCCCCATATACTAAGCATCAGTAAAAAACTCCCGCCTTCTGGCGGGAGTTGCTATTTAATTACGTTACGCCGGAGCTGACATGAAAACCAAACTTAACGAACTGCTTGAATTCCCTACTCCTTTTACTTACAAAGTTATGGGGCAGGCGTTACCTGAGCTGGTTGATCAGGTGGTTGAAGTGGTACAGCGCCATGCGCCAGGTGACTACACCCCAACGGTAAAACCAAGCAGCAAAGGCAACTACCACTCGGTATCTATCACTATCAACGCCACTCATATTGAGCAGGTTGAAACACTGTATGAAGAACTGGGCAAAATCGATATTGTCCGCATGGTTCTGTAACTCGCGTATTCTTTACCCGGCCCCTGGTCGGGTAACTCCCCTCTCCTCGCTGTGATATACTTTTCCCCCACTTTTACTCATTCTCCACGGAGATGCCGTTTTGTATCAGGATAAAATTCTTGTCCGCCAGCTCGGTCTTCAGCCTTACGAGCCAATCTCCCAGGCTATGCATGAATTCACCGATACCCGCGATGAAAGTACCCTTGATGAAATCTGGCTGGTCGAGCACTATCCGGTATTCACCCAAGGGCAGGCAGGAAAAGCGGAGCACATTTTAATGCCGGGCGATATTCCGGTGATCCAAAGCGATCGCGGTGGGCAGGTGACTTATCACGGGCCGGGGCAACAGGTGATGTATGTGTTGCTTAACCTGAAACGCCGTAAACTCGGTGTGCGTGAACTGGTGACCTTGCTCGAGCAAACAGTGGTGAATACCCTGGCTGAACTGGGTATAGAAGCACATCCTCGGGCTGACGCGCCTGGTGTCTATGTCGGGGAAAAGAAAATTTGCTCACTTGGCTTACGTATTCGGCGCGGTTGTTCATTCCACGGTCTGGCATTAAACGTCAATATGGATCTTTCGCCATTTTTACGTATTAATCCTTGTGGGTATGCCGGAATGGAAATGGCTAAAATATCACAATGGAAACCCGAAGCGACAACTAATAATATTGCACCGCGTTTGCTAGAAAATATTTTAGTGCTACTAAACAATCCCGACTTCGAATATATTACCGCTTAATTACATACATCAATGGCCCAATTTACACTGGGTCATTACTCATAATACCTGCTAATGCTTTACTTCTCCTTCGCGTTTGTATATTTTCTTTATCACTTGCAGAAATGCGATGCAATGCTTCGCTCCGTAACTCACCCCATTGATTAACTTATTGAAATAGTTGACTATGGTGAGCAAAAGCGTTCCATTCAAATTAGATATAAGATTATTGTAATTTTTTTAAATATTATTTTTCCATGAATAAAATTGGAGTAAGTGCGTGGATAGTAATAATCAAATTGAACCCTGTTTAAGCAGAAAGTCGTCAGAAGGTAAACCACAAATATTTACAACCTTACGAAATATTGATCTTAACCTTCTGACTATTTTTGAAGCTGTGTATGTGCATAAAGGGATCGTTAATGCAGCGAAAGTGCTTAATCTGACACCCTCGGCAATCAGTCAGTCTATTCAGAAACTGCGCGTTATATTCCCTGACCCATTGTTTATTCGCAAAGGCCAGGGCGTCACTCCTACTGCATTTGCAATGCATTTGCATGAGTATATCAGTCAGGGCCTTGAATCCATTCTCGGCGCGCTGGATATCGAAGGAACCTATGATAAGCAACGAACGATAACTATCGCGACCACCCCCTCGGTCGGAGCCCTGGTCCTTCCTGTCATCTATCGGGCGATTAAATCTCACTATCCGCAGCTTTTACTGCGCAACCCCCCCATCAGCGACGCGGAAAACCAACTCAGTCAGTTTCAAACCGATCTCATCATCGATAACATGTTTTGCACCAATCGTACGGTGCAACATCATGTTCTGTTCACCGACAATATGGTGTTAATTTGCCGCGAGGGAAATCCGCTACTCTCTTTAGAAGATGACAGAGAGACTATTGACAACGCTGCGCATATACTCCTGTTACCGGAAGGGCAAAATTTCAGCGGTCTGCGGCAGAGAGTTCAAGAGATGTTTCCGGACCGGCAAATCAGTTTCACCAGCTACAACATTTTGACAATCGCTGCACTGGTTGCCAACAGTGACATGTTAGCGATTATTCCCAGCCGTTTTTATAACCTGTTTAGCCGTTGCTGGCCGCTGGAAAAACTGCCTTTTCCGTCCTTAAATGAGGAGCAAGTAGATTTCTCTATCCACTACAACAAATTCAGCCTGCGTGATCCCATCCTGCACGGGGTAATAGATGTTATCCGTAATGCATTTTGAAAAAGTATTGTTACAGCCAGATCACAGCGAAGAACGAAAAAATGGCACAATCCAACAACAATTTTACATTTTCGCGACCGCTTTGGCTGCTTTCAGGTCCGTTTCAATGATATACTGCCAGTCGTTAATTCAAAAATAGTTGATAATTACAACAATCTATTGAATTGAAACGCTTTCCTTCGTAATTCGCAACTGGAACACGCACGCTATGAGTAAACCCATTGTGATGGAACGCGGTGTTAAATACCGCGATGCCGATAAGATGGCCCTTATCCCGGTTAAAAACGTGGCAACAGAGCGCGAAGCCCTGCTGCGCAAGCCGGAATGGATGAAAATCAAGCTTCCAGCGGACTCTACACGTATCCAGGGCATCAAAGCCGCAATGCGCAAAAATGGCCTGCATTCTGTCTGCGAGGAAGCCTCCTGCCCTAACCTGGCGGAATGCTTCAACCACGGCACAGCAACGTTTATGATCCTCGGCGCTATTTGTACCCGCCGTTGTCCGTTCTGTGACGTTGCCCACGGTCGCCCGGTAGCTCCGGATGCCAATGAACCAGTGAAACTGGCGCAGACCATTGCCGATATGGCGCTGCGTTATGTGGTTATCACCTCCGTTGACCGTGATGACCTGCGCGATGGCGGTGCCCAGCACTTTGCGGATTGCATTACTGCCATTCGGGAAAAAAGCCCGCAAATCAAAATTGAAACTCTGGTGCCGGATTTCCGCGGTCGTATGGATCGTGCTCTGGATATTCTGACCGCCACACCACCAGATGTGTTCAACCATAACCTGGAAAACGTACCGCGTATTTACCGTCAGGTACGGCCTGGTGCAGATTACAACTGGTCGCTGAAGCTGCTGGAACGCTTTAAAGAAGCGCATCCGGAAATCCCGACCAAGTCTGGTCTGATGGTGGGTCTGGGTGAAACCAATGAAGAAATTATTGAGGTAATGCGCGACCTGCGCCGTCATGGTGTGACGATGCTAACGCTGGGGCAATATTTGCAGCCAAGCCGCCATCACCTGCCGGTTCAACGTTACGTTAGCCCGGATGAGTTCGACGAAATGAAAGCCGAAGCGCTGGCGATGGGCTTTACCCATGCTGCATGCGGTCCGTTTGTCCGCTCGTCTTACCACGCCGATTTGCAGGCGAAAGGGATGGAAGTTAAGTAATCCTGTAATAATTACTTACATCTGTCTGATAAAAAACCCGCTTTTTGAAGCGGGTTTTTTGTATCGAACAAGATATTGAGGGAGCGTCCTGCTCGCCACGTCACTCTTTATGAGAGAGCTTTTCAGCCTGAAGATCAACGTCTGCGCCTTTTTTCGCCGCAGCATCGTCATCATTCATCGCCTTCTTGAACCCTTTAATGGCCGCTCCAAGGTCTCCGCCCAGCGTACGTAACTTCTTAGTCCCAAACAGCAGAACGACCAGCGCCGCAACTACCAGCAGTTTGGTAATACTAATCTCACCCATAGATACCTTCTTGACATATAACCGGCAACAGAACGCGCCTTAAAAACCAGAGAATATTAACGGTCATTCGACGCGCGCACACAATAGCAATCTGTAACAAGGTGAATCAAGCGCCGAGTAAAAAAACATCATAATAATTGCGGCGGCGCAAAGCGACGGTTGTTTAAGACGGGCAGTTGCGCGCGCACCTGACGCACACGTTCGGGCGTCACTTCCGCCATAATGAGTGCAGGCATTTCTGACGCTGCCGCAATGGTGACGCCAAAGGGATCTATAATCCGGCTTTGCCCGATATTTTTGTTCCCGCACTCCCCCGCCGCCACCATATAACAGGTGGTATCCAGCGCACGAGCGGCAAGCAACGTTGACCAGTGATGCTCTTTGAGCGGCCCGCGAACCCAGGCGGCAGGAAGTACCAGGATTTCAGCTCCCTGTAATGCCTGTGCCAGCGCCAGCTCTGGAAAGCGTAAGTCATAACAGGTCATCAGACCGACCTTCATCCCTTCCACCTCCAGTAACGGAGCTATTTCATTACCAGCATCAACATGGCGTGATTCCTGAATGGCAAATGCATCATAGAGATGCAGTTTGGCATAACGGGCGACGATGTTTCCTGCCTGTAGCGCCACCAGCATATTCCATGCGCGCCCCGGCGTTGAAGGAACATGAATCGTCAGAATTGTCGTCATCATGTTACGTTTACTTTCTCGCCGTAAACGTCCGAGGAATTCGCCTTCCAGCAGCTGTGCTGATTTAACCGATAGATCTGCATCATGATCATCACGCGCCAACAATGCTTCCGGCAGGACAAACAGCGAAACGTCGTTTTCCGCCGCCTGCGCCATCAACGAGGCACAAATCTCAGCGTTCTTTTCCCACACAGATGTAACAGCAAACTGTCCTGCGGCAACCAGCATTGCCACCTCCTCCTGTCAGAGTCGTAAAATTCGCCAACGGCGATTATTCGGCGTTACACTTATCACTCATACAAATCAAATAGCAGGATTTTGCAGTGTTACAACTTCTTTTAGCAGTTTTTATTGGCGGTGGTACGGGAAGCGTGGCGAGATGGCTGTTAAGTATGCGATTTAACCCGCTGCATCAGGCGATTCCGTTGGGGACGCTGGCTGCAAACCTGATTGGGGCATTCATCATAGGAATGGGATTCGCCTGGTTTAGCAGGATGACGAACATTGATCCAGTGTGGAAAGTATTAATCACCACCGGATTTTGTGGCGGTCTAACAACCTTCTCAACATTTTCGGCAGAAGTGGTGTTTTTGTTACAAGAGGGCCGCTTTGGCTGGGCGTTGCTGAACGTTTTCGTCAACCTTCTGGGGTCTTTTGCCATGACCGCACTGGCTTTCTGGCTGTTTTCGGCCTCAACCGCACACTAAAGACCAAAAAAAACCCGCTGATTAAGCGGGTTTTGAATTCTTGCTGACGTATCTTACAGAGCGATTACGTTTGCAGCAGAAGGGCCTTTGGCACCGTTAGTGATTTCGAACTCTACGCGCTGACCTTCAGCAAGAGTTTTAAAACCATTAGTCTGGATTGCAGAGAAGTGTACGAACACGTCTTTGCTGCCGTCTTCCGGAGTAATGAAACCGAATCCTTTGGACTCATTAAACCACTTAACGTTACCTTTAATCTTAGACATCAAAATTACCTTTACATGAAAAATAGACACAAATGCTGTGTCGGTTACCAGTACACCAATTGTGGTACGCTTTGTCCAGTGCAACTTTACTAAAAAGTGATAAAAGTCGCGTTATTTTTGATGTTAATTATTTTAGTCATTGATTTTAAAGAAGTTACTAAAATTTCATTTGTCTCAAAACTGAAAGCGCATCCAGGCAAAGTACACATTGCCATTGTTATAGGTACCCGGAATGTAGGTCATCTGAAAAGTCACTGGACCATAACCCACAGAGGCCAATGGCAGTAGAACCGGGAGAGGGATGTAATTCCAGTTATCGCGTGCCGTTACGCCAGCGGTGAATCCCAGTCCTAAATGAAAATTTTCATCCGCCAGCGGTCGCCAGGTACTTTCCCATCCGTATCCGGCAATCGGTTCCCATTTGTTCCACGAGTCCTTAAATGCCATGGCATACAGGCCATGCCAGTTTCCTTTTTCATCCCAACGCGACTGACCAAAACCGCCACCCCACGGTCGCTCGTTATAGCGATCGGTTTTTTCTTTGTCGTAAGCGAAACGAGCATGCCAGGTGATGGCAGGAATATATAAATCATAATGTTCAGGCTGTTGCCAGGTTTGTGTAATATTTTCTCCAAACGTTGTCATCCACTCATCTGCGTTAGCTAAAACTTTACCAACGCTGATTAACTGAATAAAAACAAAGGAAAATATAGAGATATATTTACTCACGTTCATTTGTGACCATAAAACATTTATCAAAAATCTACTATTAGCATAGCAAAGCTACAATTAACATAACCTTAATAGCCCCAACATGAAGAATAATCTGAATAGCTGTTCTATTTATTTCCGCTTGTTCAAGATAAATATTTCCGCGCATCTATTAAAGATGATGCGTCGTTTTCTGCGATGGGAATAGTCATAAAAGAAAAACCAAGTCTTTTTTGATGACAAAATACAATCAAGAAAAAATTACTTTATTTTTTAATAAGATACAAAAAAATTCTTGACGAAGAATATATTATATATCGTCAACCTATGCTCATGGTAGATTATTTTTTGAGCGCACACCCGCGGCTAACACCATTGCAATTAACAAATTTGCATCAATCCACCATCAATTTACACACATTATTATGTGATAATTACCAACCGCTAAATATGCGTTTTGTTATCTATGTATAAAAACAGCAACTTCAATGTCTTAATGGCAGTTTTTCTTGATTTTAATCAGCATTCACCGCCAATTTATTGGGCATATTTTTTCCTTAAGCTTTAGGAATTTTTTATTATTTACTTTGGGGCCTGGAGACAGGAAAAATTATGCTGACATTCATTGAACTCCTTATTGGGGTTGTGGTTATTGTGGGTGTAGCTCGCTACATCATTAAAGGGTATTCCGCCACCGGCGTGTTATTTGTCGGTGGCCTGTTATTGCTGATTATCAGTGCCATTATGGGGCACAAAGTGTTACCGTCCAGCCAGGCTTCAACAGGCTACAGCGCCACGGATATCGTTGAATACGTTAAAATATTGCTAATGAGCCGCGGCGGCGACCTCGGCATGATGATTATGATGCTGTGTGGCTTTGCCGCTTACATGACCCATATCGGCGCGAATGATATGGTGGTCAAGCTGGCGTCAAAACCATTGCAGTATATTAACTCCCCTTACCTGCTGATGATTGCCGCCTATTTTGTCGCCTGTCTGATGTCTCTGGCCGTCTCTTCCGCAACCGGTCTGGGTGTTTTGCTGATGGCAACCCTGTTTCCGGTGATGGTAAACGTTGGTATCAGCCGTGGTGCAGCTGCTGCTATTTGTGCCTCCCCGGCGGCGATTATTCTCGCACCGACTTCAGGGGATGTGGTGCTGGCGGCGCAGGCTTCCGAAATGTCGCTGATTGACTTCGCCTTCAAAACGACGCTGCCTATCTCAATTGCTGCAATTATCGGCATGGCGATCGCCCACTTCTTCTGGCAACGTTATCTGGATAAAAAAGAGCACATCTCTCATGAAATGTTAGATGTCAGTGAAATCACCACCACTGCTCCTGCGTTTTATGCCATTTTGCCGTTCACGCCGATCATCGGAGTGCTGATTTTTGACGGCAAATGGGGGCCGCAATTACACATCATCACTATTCTGGTGATTTGTATGCTGATTGCCTCCATTCTGGAGTTCATCCGCAGCTTTAATACTCAGAAAGTGTTCTCGGGCCTGGAAGTGGCTTATCGCGGGATGGCAGATGCGTTTGCTAACGTGGTGATGCTGCTGGTTGCCGCTGGGGTATTCGCTCAGGGGCTTAGCACCATCGGCTTTATTCAAAGTCTGATTTCTATCGCCACTTCGTTTGGTTCGGCGAGTATCATCCTGATGCTGGTATTGGTGATCCTGACAATGCTGGCGGCAGTCACGACCGGTTCAGGCAATGCGCCGTTTTATGCCTTTGTTGAGATGATCCCGAAACTGGCGCACTCTTCCGGCATTAACCCGGCGTATTTGACTATCCCAATGCTGCAGGCGTCAAACCTCGGTCGTACCCTGTCACCCGTTTCTGGCGTAGTCGTTGCGGTTGCCGGGATGGCGAAAATCTCACCATTTGAAGTCGTAAAACGCACCTCGGTGCCGGTGCTTGTTGGGCTGGTGATTGTTATCGTTGCTACAGAGCTGATGGTGCCAGGAACGGCAGCCGCGGTCACAGGCAAGTAAATAGTCATGCCGGAGGCAAGCTTCCTCCGGCTTTATCATGTCACCCACTGTGGTATATGCGTTGCGGTCTGCCAACTTTGCCGTGAACAATTTCAGCAATAATCAGATGGCGGCTGGCGCAATATTCAAGATAACGTCTGGCAGTGGTGCGGCTGATAGTCAGTGCCTGCGCCACCGTTTCTGCCGTATGTTGCACACCAGGCTCTTTAAACAGTTTTCGCACCGCGTTTAGCGTCAAGGGGTCAATGCCGGTCGGCAGTTCGTCTTTGGGTTCACCGCGAGCATAGGCATTAAACATCTCATCGATTTGCTTCTGGCTGGCGCTATCAATGCTTTCCAGCATATGTTTACGCTGGCGGAAACGGGTTAGCGTTTGCCCCAGCCGTTCATAGGCAATTGGCTTAATGAGATAATCAAATACACCACAACGTACGGCTTCAGACACCGTTTCCATATCACTGGCTGCAGTGGTAAACACCACGTCGCCGGGATAATGCGCCTGCACCAGTTCATGCAGTAAATTAATCCCTCTACCGTCAGGAAGATAGTTATCGAGCAAGATTAGCCCCGGCTTAAAACGCTCGATCATCATTCGGGCCTGCGCCAGGTTTCCCGCCAGTAATATCTGACTGAATCCGGGAATGTGACGAATATATTCCGCATGCATCTCTGCCAGCGGCGTTTCGTCCTCAACGATCAATAGGGTTAATGGAGCTGTCATTAGGTTTCACTTTCGGAATATAGATTGAAAATAAGGTACCGCAGGGATCATTATCTTCGAGAGTGATAACACCACCGCAGCGCGTTACGTAGCTGGCAATCAAGTACAACCCAATGCCATGTTCGCCGGGCTCGTCAGCACGCGTACTGACACCCTGCTCAAATATTTTGTCTCGTAGAGACTCTGGAACGCCGCAGCCCTGATCGGCGACTTCAATCACCACATCATCGCCTTCATCGCTGAGGAATAATTCAACGATCTTGTTTCCTTCATCGCTACGCAGGCTGGCTTCGAAGGCGTTATCAAGTAAATTGCCAACAATGGCTGCAAACTCGGTGCTGTCCAGTCCTGGCGGCAGTTGCGAAAGCTGACTTCCGGGGACGATGACCATTTTTAGCCCCAGTTCGCGGGCGCGCTGCACTTTACCAAAAAGCAGCCCCGCCACCTGGCGATCGGCAAACGCCTCGCGCAGGCTATCAATAAGCTGTTGCTGGGCCTGAGACTCCCCCTGCACCATCGCCAACACGCGATCATACTCTTTCATCTGCAACAGACCATTGAGCGTCGACATCCAATTGAGATGCTCGTGTCGCAATGTGCGCAGGCTCTCGACGTATTGTTTAATTTGCGTCAGTTGTGCATTGAGGGTGGATATTTCGTCTTTACTACGAAAGCTGATAATGGCCCCCAGCAAATCATCACCAGAACGAATAGCTTCCCGGTTGGCAATAACGCTCAGACCGTTAAAGTTCGCCACCACATCCTGACGTTTTTCATCAATCTGTTCGGTAAAGAAATCGGCGGGCCTGACCACTTCAGCAATGGGTTTACCCAACCATTGCCGTCCGGGGGAACTCAGCCCCAGCATCTTTCTTGCGTTACGATTGATGGCGGTAATGTAACCGTGCGGATCCACCGCAATCAGCCCTTCATAAACCGAACTAAACAGCGCCTCTTGCTGACGGACCACGCGTGCGATTTGCTTTGGCTCCATGCCCATCATTTGCCGACGGATATGCGCGGCCAGGAACCACGACAGCAACATCAGAATCCCTAACAGCACGACAAACACGCCAGCCATCGGTAATAAAAACTCAGCCCGCCAGCTATCGATTTTACTCACCAGGTAGCCAATCGACACCACGCCGATGACTTTTCCATCGTCATCAAAGATTGGCGTTTTGGCACGCATCGCCATGCCAATTGACCCTTTCCCGGTGATAAAGTAGCTCTCCCCTTTCTCCAGCGCGCCCGGTTTGGTGAATTGCATAGGATAACCAATTTTCTCCGGATTAGGATGGTAAAGGCGGATCGAGTGCCGGTCACCAATCACGACATAATCGAAATCAGTATCTCTTTGTAATTTGTTAGCGATGGTCGCCAGTCGCTTGTAGTCACGCGTTTTCACTGCGCTGATGATACTGTCATTAGAAGCAATAATTTTTGCCTGATTCATTGCCATGTCGCGCACATGAAGCGTTAAATAGTCCTCAAAACTGGCCGTAAAATATTGCGCCAGGGCTGCAATGACAAATATTGAGAACACCAGAATCAGCAAAAAGATACGCAGCGGAAATGCCAGTCTTTGGAAAAATGCAAACTGTTTATTCTCGTTAAGCTGCAACATTGTTTTCCTTGCGGGTTGTCCCGAGCCTCTTTGACGGATGTAATTAAAATGTTGAATCAAAATACATAGATATTAAATATAATCGTGGCAAATTTTATTCATTAAATCAATTAAATCACTTAAACCTGCGGGTCATTTCGTAATTACATTAATTAAAAAACTTAAAACCATTAAATAAATAAAAAACCACTAACTCTATGTGAAATAAATCAAAATTTCACGCTGCAATACTCCTTAGGATGTATAGCGAAAGGAGAAAAAGATATACCTCGATCGCCCCCCTTTCTCCCAAGTGAAAATAAAAGGTTATCAGTTTGCAACATCGAACAACATTCGTTGCAAATCGATAACAACATGCACCTTCAGGATACTATTTATTATGTTCGGCAATGATATTTTCACCCGTGTAAAACGTTCAGAAAATAAAAAAATGGCGGAAATCGCCCAATTCCTGCATGAAAATGATTTGAGCGTTGACACCACAGTCGAAGTATTTATTACCGTAACCCGCGATGAAAAGCTTATCGCGTGCGGTGGAATTGCCGGAAATATTATTAAATGCGTTGCTATCAGTGAATCCGTTCGCGGTGAAGGACTGGCGCTGACATTAGCCACTGAATTGATAAACCTCGCCTATGAGCGGCACAGCACACATCTGTTTATTTATACCAAAACCGAATACGAGGCGCTGTTCCGCCAGTGCGGTTTTTCCACGCTGACCAGTGTACCCGGCGTGATGGTGCTGATGGAAAACAGCGCCACGCGACTGAAACGCTATGCCGAATCGCTGAAAAAATTTCGTCATCCAGGGAACAAGATTGGCTGCATTGTGATGAACGCCAATCCCTTTACGAATGGTCACCGTTATCTGATTCAACAGGCTGCAGCACAGTGCGACTGGTTGCATCTGTTTTTAGTTAAAGAAGATTCTTCACGCTTTCCCTATGAAGACCGGCTGGATCTGGTGTTAAAAGGCACCGCCGATATTCCACACCTGACTGTGCATCGCGGCTCCGAATACATCATCTCCCGCGCTACGTTCCCTTGCTACTTCATTAAAGAACAGAGCGTCATTAACCATTGTTACACCGAAATTGATCTGAAGATTTTCCGTCAGTACCTCGCTCCCGCGCTGGGTGTAACTCACCGCTTTGTCGGTACTGAACCCTTTTGTCGCGTTACCGCCCAGTACAACCAGGATATGCGCTACTGGCTGGAAACGCCGACTATCTCCGCACCGCCCATCGAACTGGTTGAAATTGAGCGGCTGCGTTACCAGGAGATGCCGATATCCGCTTCCCGGGTACGTCAACTGCTGGCGAAAAACGATCTCACGGCTATCGCGCCGCTGGTCCCTGCAGTCACGCTGCATTATTTGCAGAACCTGCTTGAGCACTCCCGCCAGGACGCGGCAGCTCGTCAAAAGACCCCCGCATGAGAAACAGGTGAAAAATGAAAATAAACCAGCCCGCCGTTGCAGGCACCCTTGAGTCTGGGGATGTGATGATACGCATCGCCCCACTCGATACGCAGGATATCGACCTGCAAATCAACAGCAGCGTTGAGAAACAGTTTGGCGATGCCATTCGCACCACCATTCTGGACGTTCTCGCCCGCTACAACGTGCGCGGCGTACAGCTGAATGTCGATGACAAAGGCGCACTGGACTGCATTTTACGTGCACGACTGGAAGCCCTGCTGGCACGCGCCAGCGGTATCCCGGCTCTGCCATGGGAGGATTGCCAATGATTTCCGCTTCGCTGCAACAACGTAAAACTCGCACCCGCCGCAGCATGTTGTTTGTGCCTGGTGCCAATGCCGCGATGGTCAGCAACTCATTCATCTACCCGGCTGATGCCCTGATGTTTGACCTCGAAGACTCCGTAGCATTGCGTGAAAAAGACACCGCCCGCCGCATGGTTTACCACGCGCTGCAACATCCGCTGTATCGCGATATTGAAACCATTGTGCGTGTAAACGCGCTGGATTCCGAATGGGGTGTCAACGACCTGGAAGCCGTCGTTCGCGGTGGTGCGGACGTTGTGCGTCTGCCGAAAACCGATACCGCTCAGGATGTTCTGGATATCGAAAAAGAGATCCTGCGTATCGAAAAAGCCTGTGGTCGTGAACCCGGCAGTACCGGCTTGCTGGCGGCGATTGAATCTCCGCTGGGCATTACCCGCGCAGTGGAAATCGCTCACGCTTCCGAGCGTTTGATCGGTATCGCCCTCGGTGCAGAAGACTATGTGCGCAACCTGCGTACAGAACGCTCCCCGGAAGGAACTGAACTGCTGTTCGCTCGCTGCTCCATTTTGCAGGCCGCGCGATCTGCGGGTATTCAGGCGTTCGATACCGTCTATTCTGACGCAAACAACGAAGCCGGATTCCTGCAAGAAGCCGCCCACATCAAACAGCTGGGCTTTGACGGCAAATCGCTGATCAACCCGCGTCAGATTGATCTGCTGCACAACCTCTACGCACCGACCCAGAAAGAAGTGGATCACGCCCGCCGCGTCGTAGAAGCCGCTGAAGCCGCCGCTCGCGAAGGCCTCGGCGTGGTTTCCCTGAACGGCAAGATGGTGGACGGTCCGGTTATCGATCGCGCCCGTCTGGTGCTCTCCCGTGCAGAACTTTCCGGCATCCGCGAAGAATAAGGCAATCAAAATGACGCAGAAAATTGAACAATCTCAACGACAAGAACGGGTAGCGGCCTGGAATCGTCGCGCTGAATGCGATCTTGCCGCTTTCCAGAACTCGCCAAAGCAAACCTACCAGGCTGAAAAAGCGCGCGATCGCAAACTGTGCGCCAACCTGGAAGAAGCGATTCGTCGCTCTGGTTTACAGGACGGCATGACGGTTTCCTTCCATCACGCTTTCCGTGGCGGTGACCTGACCGTCAATATGGTGATGGACGTCATCGCGAAGATGGGCTTTAAAAACCTGACTCTGGCCTCCAGCTCCCTGAGTGATTGCCATGCGCCGCTGGTAGAACACATTCGCCAGGGCGTGGTTACCCGCATTTATACCTCTGGCCTGCGCGGTCCACTGGCGGAAGAAATCTCCCGTGGTCTGCTGGCGGAACCGGTGCAAATCCACTCTCACGGCGGACGTGTGCATCTGGTACAGAGCGGCGAACTGAATATCGACGTGGCTTTCCTCGGCGTCCCGTCCTGTGATGAATTCGGTAATGCCAACGGCTACACCGGTAAAGCCTGCTGCGGCTCCCTCGGCTATGCAATGGTTGATGCCGACAACGCAAAACAGGTCGTGATGCTTACCGAAGAACTGCTGCCTTATCCGCATAATCCGGCAAGCATTGAGCAAGATCAGGTTGATCTGATCGTCAAAGTTGATCGCGTTGGCGATGCTGCAAAAATCGGCGCTGGTGCTACCCGTATGACCACTAACCCGCGCGAACTGCTTATTGCCCGTAGCGCTGCGGATGTGATTGTTAACTCTGGCTACTTCAAAGAAGGTTTCTCCATGCAGACCGGCACCGGCGGCGCATCGCTGGCGGTAACCCGTTTCCTGGAAGACAAAATGCGTAGCCGCGATATTCGCGCTGACTTCGCCCTCGGTGGTATTACCGCAACGATGGTTGATCTGCACGAAAAAGGTCTGATCCGCAAACTGCTGGATGTGCAGAGCTTTGACAGCCACGCTGCACAATCGCTGGCCCGTAACCCCAATCACATCGAAATCAGCGCCAACCAGTACGCTAACTGGGGTTCAAAAGGTGCATCGGTTGATCGTCTCGACGTGGTGGTACTGAGCGCGCTGGAAATTGACACCCAGTTCAACGTTAACGTGCTGACCGGCTCTGACGGCGTACTGCGTGGCGCTTCCGGTGGTCACTGCGATACCGCGATTGCCTCTGCACTTTCCATCATCGTCGCACCGCTGGTACGCGGTCGTATTCCGACTCTGGTGGATAACGTGCTGACCTGCATCACCCCGGGCTCCAGTGTCGATATTCTGGTCACAGACCACGGTATCGCAGTTAACCCGGCACGTCCGGAACTGGCAGAACGTCTGCAGGAAGCGGGGATCAAAGTGGTTTCTATTGAGTGGCTGCGTGAACGTGCGCGTCTGCTGACCGGTGAACCACAGCCGATTGAATTCACCGACCGCGTCGTTGCCGTTGTGCGTTACCGCGATGGCTCGGTGATCGATGTTGTGCATCAGGTGAAGGAATAAGCCATGCACCTGCTTCCTGAACTCGCCAGCCACCATGCGGTGTCAATTCCCGAGCTGCTCGTCAGCCGGGATGAAAGGCAAGCACGGCAACACGTCTGGCTCAAGCGCCATCCTGTTCCACTGGTCTCCTTTACCGTGGTTGCGCCTGGGCCGATTAAAGACAGCGAGGTCACACGCCGAATTTTTAATCATGGCGTGACAGCCTTGCGTGCCTTAGCCGCAAAACAGGGCTGGCAAATTCAGGAGCAGGCTGCACTGGTTTCCGCCAGCGGGCCGGAGGGCATGTTGAGCATTGCCGCCCCGGCTCGCGACCTCAAGCTCGCCACCATTGAGCTTGAACATAGTCATCCTCTCGGGCGGTTATGGGATATCGATGTCCTGACACCCGAAGGCGAAATTCTCTCCCGCCGCGACTATTCACTGCCGCCTCGCCGCTGCCTGTTGTGCGAGCAAAGCGCAGCTGTTTGCGCGCGCGGAAAAAACCATCAACTGACCGATTTACTCAACCGCATGGAGGCGCTGCTGAACGATGTCGATGCCTGCAACGTCAACTAAAACCACCAAGCTTGCGACGTCATTAATCGATGAGTACGCCCTGCTGGGCTGGCGCGCCATGCTGACTGAAGTCAATCTGTCACCAAAACCTGGCCTCGTGGATCGCATTAACTGCGGTGCGCACAAAGATATGGCACTGGAAGATTTCCACCGAAGCGCGCTGGCGATTCAGGGCTGGTTACCCCGTTTCATTGAATTTGGTGCCTGTAGTGCAGAAATGGCCCCCGAAGCAGTACTCCACGGATTACGCCCAATTGGTATGGCTTGCGAAGGTGATATGTTCCGCGCCACTGCGGGCGTAAACACGCATAAAGGCAGCATTTTTTCTTTAGGGCTACTGTGTGCGGCAATTGGCCGTTTGCTTCAACTCAACCAGTCGGTAACGCCAATAACCATTTGTGCGACGGCGGCAAGTTTCTGCCGTGGCCTGACCGATCGCGAACTGCGTACCAATAATCCACAACTGACGGCAGGTCAACGGTTGTACCAGCAGCTAGGCCTTACCGGCGCACGCGGTGAAGCCGAAGCGGGTTATCCACTGGTGATCAACCACGCCCTGCCGCATTACCTCACTCTGCTGGATCAGGGGTTAGATCCTGAACTGGCATTGCTCGATACCTTACTCCTACTGATGGCGATCAACGGCGATACCAACGTTGCATCGCGCGGTGGCGAGGGGGGCCTGCGCTGGCTACAGCGCAAGGCGCAAACATTATTGCAAAAAGGGGGCATCCGAACCCCCGCCGATCTCGATTATCTCCGGCAGTTCGACAGGGAGTGTATCGAACGAAATCTCAGTCCAGGCGGCAGTGCCGACCTGCTGATCCTTACCTGGTTTTTAGCACAGATTTAATTATTTAAGCACTTGATAAATTTGGAAATATTAATTTTCGGAGAACCCGTATGTCTTTAGCAAAAGATAATATATGGAAACTATTGGCCCCACTGGTGGTGATGGGCGTCATGTTTCTTATCCCTGTCCCCGACGGTATGCCACCGCAGGCATGGCATTACTTCGCTGTGTTTGTGGCAATGATTGTCGGCATGATCCTCGAGCCAATTCCGGCAACAGCGATCAGTTTTATTGCGGTTACTATTTGCGTTATTGGCAGTAATTACCTTCTCTTTGATGCCAAAGAATTAGCTGACCCAGCGTTTAATGCGCAAAAACAGGCGCTGAAATGGGGTCTGGCTGGTTTTTCCAGCACCACGGTATGGCTGGTATTTGGCGCATTTATTTTTGCATTAGGGTATGAAGTTTCCGGGTTAGGTCGTCGCATTGCCCTTTTCCTGGTGAAATTCATGGGCAAACGCACGCTGACGTTAGGTTATGCGATAGTCATTATCGACATTCTGCTGGCACCGTTTACACCGTCCAACACCGCGCGTACCGGGGGTACGGTTTTTCCGGTCATTAAAAACCTGCCGCCGCTGTTTAAATCATTCCCGAACGATCCGTCCGCGCGTCGTATTGGCGGCTATTTGATGTGGATGATGGTCATTAGTACCAGTCTGAGTTCGTCCATGTTTGTCACCGGTGCGGCACCAAACGTGCTGGGTCTGGAGTTCGTCAGCAAAATTGCCGGCATCCAGATTAGCTGGTTGCAGTGGTTCCTCTGCTTCCTGCCGGTTGGCGTTATCTTACTTATCATTGCGCCGTGGCTTTCCTACGTGCTTTACAAACCGGAAATCACACACAGTGAAGAAGTAGCAACCTGGGCGGGTGATGAACTAAAAACCATGGGTGCGCTGACACGCAGAGAGTGGACGCTGATTGGCCTTGTATTGCTCAGCTTAGGTTTGTGGGTATTTGGCAGTGAAGTCATTAATGCTACTGCGGTAGGTCTGCTGGCAGTTTCGCTAATGCTGGCCCTGCACGTTGTGCCGTGGAAAGACATTACCCGCTATAACAGCGCATGGAACACGCTGGTCAACCTGGCAACTTTGGTTGTGATGGCTAATGGCCTGACTCGTTCTGGCTTTATTGACTGGTTCGCCGGTACCATGAGTACGCACCTGGAAGGATTCTCACCAAACGCAACGGTGATTGTACTGGTTCTGGTGTTCTACTTTGCGCACTACCTGTTTGCCAGCCTGTCTGCGCACACCGCAACCATGCTGCCGGTTATTCTGGCCGTCGGTAAAGGTATTCCGGGCGTACCAATGGAACAACTGTGTATCCTGCTGGTGCTGTCTATCGGTATCATGGGCTGTCTGACGCCGTATGCAACCGGTCCTGGGGTGATTATTTACGGCTGCGGCTATGTGAAATCAAAAGATTACTGGCGACTTGGTGCAATCTTCGGGGTGATTTACATCTCTATGTTGCTGTTGGTTGGCTGGCCGATTCTCGCCATGTGGAACTAATACGTTCGCCAAACGCTGAATAAATCATCACGCCCGCCAGGTAAGCCCACCTGGCGGGCTTTTTTATGATTTAATAGATAGTATTCAGTGTATGTATGAGTTCCACACCCATTATGAAAGCATTCTGGCGTAACGCCGCGTTGCTCGCGGTTTCTCTGCTTCCCTTCTCTTCTGCCAACGCCGTGGCGTTGCAGGCAAAACAGTATGGCGATTTTGATCGCTATGTCTTGGCCCTCTCCTGGCAAACCGGATTTTGCCAGAGTCAACACGATCGAAATCGTAACGAACGAGATGAATGTCGCCTGCAAACCGAAACGACCAACAAAGCTGATTTTCTGACCGTACATGGTCTATGGCCGGGATTGCCTAAATCGGTTGCGGCCCGTGGTGTTGATGAACGACGCTGGATGCGCTTTGGTTGCGCTACTCGCCCAATCCCGAATCTACCAGAGGCGCGCGCCAGCCGGATGTGTTCATCGCCGGAAACCGGGTTATCGCTGGAAACGGCAGCTAAACTAAATGAAGTCATGCCGGGAGCTGGCGGACGTTCCTGCCTGGAACGCTACGAATATGCCAAACACGGTGCCTGCTTTGGTTTTGATCCAGACGCATACTTCGGCACGATGGTACGCCTGAATCAAGAAATTAAAGAGAGCGAAGCCGGAAAATTCCTTGCGGATAACTACGGTAAGACAGTGAGCCGCCGTGACTTTGACGCCGCCTTTGCCAAAAGCTGGGGAAAAGAGAACGTGAAAGCCGTTAAGCTAACGTGCCAGGGTAACCCTGCGTATTTGACTGAAATTCAGATTTCAATCAAAGCTGACGCCATCAACGCTCCGCTTTCTGCAAACTCATTCTTGCCGCAACCACACCCAGGCAACTGTGGCAAAACCTTTGTGATTGATAAAGCGGGTTATTAATCATCTGATTTACAAAACACGCTAATTCGTCTTCCATAAACCATGACGATTAAGATTTATACATAATGCGCTGCATTGAGGAATTCCCTGAATGTGATGCAAATCACTTCAAAGAGTGAGCAACAGTCAGTATCATCATGTGAGTTAAACCCTCGCCGCCTGACGGTGAGGGTTTTCTTTTGGGTATGTTTATCTGCGACACTCGCAGTACCGACGACATGGAGTAAAAATGTCCAGACCAACTATCATCATTAACGACCTGGATGCCGAACGCATCGATATTCTGCTGGAGCAACCTGCCTATGCTGGTTTGCCAATCGCCGACGCGTTAAACGCAGAGTTGGATCGCGCCCAAATGTGTTCGCCAGAAGAGATGCCACACGACGTGGTGACAATGAACAGCCGGGTTAAATTCCGCAATCTTAGCGATGGCGAAGTGCGTGTGCGCACGCTGGTGTATCCGGCTAAAATGACTGACAGCAATACTCAGCTTTCTGTTATGGCTCCGGTAGGTGCCGCACTGCTGGGGCTGCGCGTTGGCGATTCCATTCACTGGGAACTTCCGGGCGGCGTTGCAACCCACCTTGAAGTGCTGGAACTCGAATACCAGCCAGAAGCTGCTGGCGACTACCTGCTTTAATCCCATCTGCACAAGCGACAACTCGCTTTGCCCAGAGGATGCACTCGCATCCTCTTTCCGCTCAAATATCAACCAGATTTATCATTTTGCTCTTAAGCACAGCATTCTAATCTGAACTGGTTATTCATCTGCGGAACCCCATATGAGCGAAGCTCTCAGTATCACTGCGTTTTATATATTTATAGCAGCTATTATTGTTGCTGCAGTGCTATACCTTGAACAACGCTGGTAGTACCTGGTTTTATTTATTTTCCAGATCAATCGCAAATTCAGATCGAATCAGCCTCGCAAATCATAGATTCATAATCAATAATGTGCTGTTATGTATACATGCAAAAACAAGGAGAGAATGCTTATGTACAAAACAATCATTATGCCAGTGGATGTATTTGAAATGGAATTGAGCGACAAAGCTGTTCGCCACGCTGAATTCCTCGCCCAGGATGATGGAGTTATTCATCTACTTCACGTGCTACCAGGCTCAGCCAGCCTGAGCCTGCACCGTTTTGCCGCTGATGTGCGCCGTTTTGAAGAGCATCTGCAACATGAAGCAGAAGAACGTTTGCAAACGATGGTCAGCCACTTCACCATCGATCCTTCCCGCATTAAACAACATGTCCGTTTTGGTAGTGTGCGGGATGAAGTCAATGAGTTGGCAGAAGAACTGGGGGCTGATGTTGTCGTTATCGGTTCGCGCAACCCATCGATTTCGACCCATCTGTTAGGTTCTAACGCCTCAAGCGTTATCCGCCACGCCAATCTGCCGGTGCTGGTCGTTCGCTAATAGATAAAAGTATTTATGTCGCCCTGCCCGGAGCCATCCCGGCGGGGCTTTTTATTGCAATAAAAAAGCCGCCAGGTTTGACCCCGGCGGCTAAGCAATTGCAGGTGAATCTTACTTCTTCTTATGCTGTTTTGGTGCGAATCAGGTAGTCAAAAGCACTCAGAGAAGCTTTGGCACCTTCGCCAGTGGCGATGATGATCTGCTTGTACGGAACCGTCGTACAGTCACCCGCAGCGAACACGCCTTTGACGTTGGTTTCGCATTTCGCATCAATGATAATCTCGCCCATGCGGTTACGTTCGACTGCGCCTTCGAGCCAGTTGGTGTTCGGCAGCAGACCAATCTGGACGAAAATACCGGCCAGTTCGATGTTGTGAATATCGCCGCTGACACGATCTCGATATTCCAGACCTACGACTTTGCTACCGTCGCCTTTCACTTCCGTGGTTTGCGCATTCAGAATAATGTCGACGTTTTTCAGGCTGCGCAGTTTGTCCTGCAGAACCTGGTCGGCTTTCATTTCTGGCGCAAATTCCAGCAGCGTTACGTGCTCAACGATACCCGCCAGGTCGATTGCCGCTTCCACGCCGGAGTTACCGCCGCCGATAACCGCTACGCGTTTACCTTTAAACAGCGGGCCGTCGCAGTGCGGGCAGTAGGTCACGCCTTTGGTGCGATACTGATCTTCGCCCGGAACGTTCATGTTGCGCCATTTTGCACCGGTCGCCACGATAATGCTGCGTGCTTTCAGTACCGCGCCAGAAGCTGTTTCAATCTGATGCAGGCCACCTTCAACCGCTGCCGGGATCAGTTTGCTGGCGCTCTGGCTGTCGATCACATCAACGTCGTATTCATCAACGTGAACTTTCAGCGCACCTGCCAGTTTCTGGCCTTCGGTCTTCGGTACAGAAATGTAGTTTTCGATATCAACGGTATCGAGGATCTGACCACCAAAACGTTCGCCCATCAAACCAGTACGGATACCTTTACGTGCGGAGTAAATTGCTGCCGCTGCACCCGCCGGGCCGGAACCGACGATTAATACGTCATAAGCATCACGCTTGTTCAGCTCTTCTGCCGCACGTTTTTCCGCGCCAGTATCAATTTTGGCGACGATTTCAGTCAACGTCATGCGACCCTGACCAAACTCTTTCCCGTTTACGAACACTGCCGGAACGCCCATCACGTTGCGATCGGTGATTTCGTTCTGGAAGGTGCCGCCGTCAATTGCAGTGTGCTTGATGCGCGGGTTCAGTACGCTCATCAGGTTCAGCGCCTGCACCACATCCGGGCAGTTGTGGCAAGAGAGCGAGTAATAGGTTTCGAATTCAAAATCACCGTCAATATGGCGAATCTGCTCCAGCAGAGACTGCGCTTCTTTCGACGGATGACCACCGGTCCACAACAACGCCAGTACCAGCGAGGTAAACTCGTGGCCCAGCGGGGAACCTGCAAAACGTGGCCCCTGGTTGGAACCTGGGTTAGTGATCAGGAAAGACGGCTTACGCACCGGCAAGCTGTTATCTTCTTTAAAGGTGACTTTGTCTGACAGTTCTGCGATTTCAGCCAACAGTTCCTTGATTTCTGCCGATTTAGCGCTGTCATCCAGCGTGGCAATTAACTCAACAGGCTTGGTCAATTTCTCAAGGTAAGCCTTGAGTTGAGTTTTCATATTTGTGTCGAGCATGTTTATCTCCTGGGCTTTAAACATCATCATGCAAGCGGCCTCTGCGGCTACCTGGATGCAGCTTGCATCATGGTGCGGGGAAGAAAATCGGGTGCCGCAGCACCCGATTAATTAGGTGAATTTCCGAAGTATTTCGCGCCGGAGTTGGTAGCGCGAAAGACAAAGGAAATTTAGATTTTACCAACCAGGTCCAGAGACGGAGCCAGAGTTGCTTCACCTTCTTTCCATTTAGCCGGGCAAACTTCACCTGGGTGAGAAGCTACGTACTGTGCTGCTTTGATTTTACGCAGCAGGTCAGACGCGTCACGGCCAATGCCTTCAGCGGTAACTTCGATTGCCTGGATGATACCCTGCGGGTCAACAACGAAGGTTGCACGGTCAGCCAGACCTTCATCTTCACGCATGTTGTCGAAGTTACGGGTCAGGGCGCCAGTCGGGTCGCCGATCATCGCATATTTGATTTTAGCGATAGTTTCAGAGCTGCTGTGCCATGCTTTGTGGGTGAAGTGAGTATCGGTAGATACTGCGTATACATCTACGCCCAGTTTCTGCAGTTCTTCGTAGTGGTCAGCAACGTCACCCAGTTCGGTCGGGCATACGAAAGTAAAGTCAGCCGGGTAGAAGAAGAAGACGCTCCAGCGGCCTTCGGTATCTTTTTCGGTGATTTCGATGAATTCGCCGTTTTTGAATGCCTGGTTTTTAAAAGGTTTAATTTTGGTGTTAATCAAGGACATCTATACTTCCTCCGTGTTTTCGATGAGATGTAAGGTAACCAATTTTTGCCGATTCGGCTAATGCGTTTCCATTATCAAATCGATAAGTTTTACCTTACAACCGTCGTAAGACAACTTTGTGAACTTTGCACCGCCAGTGGCGATAAAAAGTAAAATGGGCCCCCTTTCCAGGTGACCGTGTAATCTGAACTACCCTTTGGTATCTTCAGCGCCTGCCTGCAGGCTGTGGTGTTGCCCTTACAAATGCAACAACGACATGGATTACAACACCCTCATAAACAAAGGGCAATCACCTGATCTAAGCTCTTACCTATGACAGTGATAGGTTATGCCTTTTACTCCATTTTTGCACTGACTGAAAAGGACAAATTAATGTTAAAAAAGATACTTTTACTGGCTCTGCTTCCTACAATCGCCTTTGCAGAGGAACTTCCTGCTCCGGTAAAAGCGATTGAAAAACAGGGTATTAAGATCATCAAAACGTTCGATGCCCCCGGCGGAATGAAAGGTTATCTCGGCAAGTATCAGGATATGGGCGTCACCATCTACCTGACTCCAGATGGTAAGCACGCTATCTCTGGTTACATGTACAACGAGAAAGGTGAAAACCTGAGTAACATGCTTATCGAAAAAGAAATTTATGCGCCAGCCGGACGCGAAATGTGGCAACGGATGGAACAATCGCACTGGCTCCTCGACGGTAAAAAAGACGCGCCAGTCATAGTCTACGTTTTCGCCGATCCGTTCTGCCCATATTGTAAACAGTTCTGGCAGCAGGCGCGCCCGTGGGTTGATTCTGGCAAAGTACAGTTGAGAACATTGTTGGTTGGGGTTATCAAACCAGAAAGTCCGGCGACAGCCGCGGCAATTCTGGCCTCTAAAGATCCCTCAAAAACCTGGCAAGAATATGAAGCCTCTGGCGGCAAACTTAAGCTAAATGTGCCTACAAACGTAAGTACAGAGCAAATGAAAGTGTTAAGCGACAACGAGAAACTCATGGACGATCTGGGGGCAAATGTCACACCGGCTATCTATTACATGAGTAAGGAAAATACGCTGCAACAGGCCGTGGGGTTGCCCGATCAGAAAACGCTTAATATCATTATGGGAAATAAATAGAAGATAATTCATGGGTGGTTGAAATACATCCTTGCTTTTCAACCATTCTAAAAACGCATGAATTGCTTCTTCCCCTCCTGACAACTGTGTTACTTTAGAAAAACTTAATCCAGAGTTAAGTAATAAAACATAACAAATATAAATAAAACAGTAGAATCATTGATTACAAGAATGATTTATGGACAAGATAATATAACGGAGTATGTTATGGCTAATCTTTATGATTTAAAAAAATTCGACCTCAATTTACTGGTCATATTTGAGTGCATTTATCAACACCTCAGCATTAGCAAAGCAGCAGAATCATTATATATAACGCCATCTGCCGTGAGTCAGTCGTTACAACGTTTACGCGCGCAATTTAATGACCCGTTATTCATCCGCTCAGGGAAAGGTATCGCGCCGACTACAACAGGGTTAAATCTGCATCACCATCTTGAGAAAAATCTCCGAGGCCTTGAACAAACGATCAATATCGTTAATAAGTCTGAGCTGAAGAAAAATTTTATTATCTACGGTCCTCAGCTTATTTCTTGTAGTAATAACAACATGCTAATCCGCTGTCTAAGACAAGATACTTCAATCGATATAGAATGCCATGACATACTGCTTTCAGCTGAAAACGCCGAAGAATTGTTAGTTCAACGCAAAGCTGACCTGGCAATCACGCTACAGCCGGTGATTAGCCGCTCCGTCATCTGTATGCCATTACACACCATTCGCAATTCTCTTATTTGTAGCAATAAACATCCTCGTATTACTGATACCAGTACCCATGAACAAATTATGGCCGAAGAATTCACCCTGCTAATATCTAAATCAGCAGGAATTGATGAAATTCAAGTAGACATAGACGAACGATTTATGAACCGTAAAATTTCGTTTCGCAGTTCCTCTTTACTCACCATAATAAATAGCATTTCTGTTACTGACTTATTGGGAATTGTCCCTACCGAGCTGTACGATTTACATCGCAATTTCCTGAAACTAAAAGAAATAAAGTTGAAGCATCCTCTTCCTGCGGTCAAGCTTTATATTTCCTATAACAAATACTCGTTAAATAATCTGGTCTTCTCCCGTTTCATAGACCGCTTAAATGATAGCTTCTGATTAATCATCAATGGATAATATTATATTTATACAATGAATTCATTGTATAAATATAAAATAATGTGCTCTATCTTGCTTCGTTTACCCTATAATTAGCGGATTCATCTCACGAGTCACCCAGTAACGTTCAGAGAGCGTTTTCAGATGTCTATTTATAAAATCCCTCTTCCGCTGAATATTTTAGAAGCTGCACAGGAACGTATTACCTGGACACTTAACACCTTGCCCCGTGTTTGCGTTTCTTTTTCGGGGGGTAAAGATTCCGGATTAATGCTGCATCTTACCGCCGAACTTGCCAGAAAATTGGGAAAAAAAATCTGCGTTTTGTTTATCGACTGGGAAGCACAGTTCTCTTGTACCATCGACTATGTACAGTCGTTACGCGAGTTGTATACCGACGTTATTGAAGAGTTTTACTGGGTAGCACTCCCACTCAAGACGCAAAATTCCCTTTCACAATACCAACCAGAATGGCAGTGCTGGGAATCTGATGTCGAATGGGTGCGTCAGCCCCCGCAAGAAGCGATAACCGATCCTGACTTTTTCTCCTTTTACCAGCCAGGCATGACCTTCGAACAATTTGTACGTGAGTTTGCCGAATGGTTTTCACAAAAACGTCCGGCGGCGATGATGATCGGCATCCGTGCGGATGAGTCCTACAACCGTTTTGTCGCCATCGCCAGTTTAAGTAAACAACGTTTTGCCGATGATAAGCCCTGGACCACAGCCGCACCAGGCGGTCACAGCTGGTACATTTACCCCATCTACGACTGGAAAGTAGCTGATATCTGGACCTGGTATGCTAATCATAAAGCCCTATGTAACCCATTGTATAATATCATGTATCAGGCAGGCGTCATATGCGAATTTGCGAACCTTTTGGCCCGGAGCAACGGCAAGGATTATGGCTCTATCACGTTATCGAACCGGATCGCTGGGCTGCTATGTGCGCACGAGTTAGCGGGGTAAAAAGTGGCGGCATTTACGCCGGACATGACAATCATTTTTATGGTCATCGGAAAATCCTCAAACCAGAGCATTTAGACTGGCAAGAGTATGCATTATTGCTGCTTGATAGCATGCCGGAGAAAACGGCTGAGCATTACCGCAACAAAATTGCCATTTACTTGCATTGGTATCAGAAAAAAGGTGTCGAGGTGCCACAGACCCAGCACGGGGACATTGGCGCGAAAGATATCCCCTCCTGGCGGCGAATTTGCAAGGTGTTACTGAATAACGATTACTGGTGTCGGGCATTATCATTTAGCCCAACCAAAGCGAAGAATTATCAGCGTTATAACGAACGGATAAAAGTAAAACGTCAGGAGTGGGGAATACTATGCAACAACAATTAACGCAGGATTTAACCCAATTTCTCGCCAGCTTGCCGGAAGACGATCGCATCAAAGCGATTAACGAAATCCGCCTGGCGATCCATCAGGTTAGCCCCTTTCGTGAAGAGCCAGTAGATTGTGTTCTGTGGGTTAAAAACAGCCAACTTATGCCAAATGATTACAACCCAAACAATGTGGCACCGCCCGAGAAAAAACTGTTACAAAAATCCATTGAGATAGATGGTTTTACCCAACCTATTGTGGTCACGCACACAGATAAAAATGCTCTGGAAATCGTGGATGGCTTTCACCGTCATGAAATTGGTAAAGGCTCTAACACGTTAAAAATGCGATTAAAAGGATATTTACCGGTTACCTGTCTGGAAGGAACACGTAACGAACGCATCGCCGCGACTATTCGTCATAACCGCGCTCGTGGACGCCACCAAATCACAGCCATGTCAGAAATCGTTCGTGAACTCAGCCAGTTGGGATGGGACGACAATAAAATCGGCAAAGAGCTGGGTATGGACAGCGACGAAGTGTTGCGCCTGAAACAAATTAACGGCCTGCAAGAGTTATTTGCTGACCGTCAATATTCCCGCGCCTGGACAGTAAAATAATTACAGCTGGCGCAGGCGTTCAGCTGCCGCCAGCAACGTCGATTCCTTCTTGGCAAAACAGAGACGAATGAGCTTATGGGGGAAGGGATCGGCGCAAAATACCGACAGCGGGATCGCCACCACGCCATGCTCCCGCGTCAGCCACTGGCAAAACTCAACGTCATCCAGCGAAGAAACCGCGCTGTAATTCACCAGCAAAAAGTAAGTGCCTTCGCAGGGTAAAATCTCCAGCCGACTCTCACTTAAGGCGTTCACCAGAATATCGCGCTTCTGGCGATAAAAGTCCGGTAACGCAAGATAGTGTTCAGGTTCTGCTCGCAGCATATCGGCAAGGGCCAGCTGCGCCGGGGTATTCACCGAAAAAGTCAGATACTGATGCACTTTGCGGATCTCGGCGCTGATGGGCGCAGGCGCAACACAATAACCCACTTTCCAGCCGGTCATATGATAAGTCTTGCCAAACGATGACACCACCACCGCCCGCTCACGCAGTTGCGGATGCGCCAGCACACTGGCATGGCCCTGCTGTGAAAAGTTGATATGCTCGTAAACTTCATCGCTAATAACAAAAATCTCGTGCCCGGCAATTGCCTGCCACAAAGCGGAAAAATCAGTCTGCTGCCAGACAGTAGCACTGGGGTTATGCGGGGTGTTAAGGATCACCAGTCGGGTGCGCTCGCTTAACAATGCGGCAAATTCCTGCCAGTCCACGCGAAAATGCGGTGGTTGCAGTGCAATACGTTTCACTATTCCACCCGCAAGCATGATGGCGGGGGCGTAACTGTCATAGCTGGGATCAAAGCAAATCACTTCATCGCCATTGCGCACCAATGCAGTAATCGCTGCGTACAGCGCTTCCGTCGCCCCTGCTGTTACGGTGATATCGCTGTCGACATCTGGTTGATAGCCATACAGCCGTTCCGTTTTCTGAGCAATCGCCTCGCGTAATGCCGGCACGCCGGTCATGGGTGCGTATTGGTTTGCTCCCTGGGCAACGTGGTACGCCAGCCGTTCCTGCAAATAGCGCGGACCATCAAAATCAGGAAAGCCTTGCGACAGGTTAATCGCCTGGTGTTGCTGCGCCAGTGCGCTCATCTGGGTGAAAATAGTGGTGCCAAGTTGTGGAAGTTTGCTTTGTGGAATCAGAGAGTTATTTGTCATTTTTATTGTGCCTGACAAAGTTGCGTGTTGAAGCCACTATAACACGATGCTAGTATTTGGCAATCAAGACGTTTAGATGTCTAAATAAAACAATAAGGACAACACAACATGCCTCACAATCCTATCCGCGTCGTCGTTGGCCCTGCTAACTACTTTTCTCATCCCGGCAGTCTCAATCACCTGCATGATTTTTTCACTGATGAACAGCTTTCTTGCGCAGTGTGGATCTACGGTGAACGTGCACTTGCCGCGGCGCAAACCAAACTTCCAACGGCGTTTGAACTGCCAGGAGCAAAGCATATTTTGTTTCGCGGTCATTGCAGTGAAAGCAATGTGCAACAACTGGCGGCTGAGTCCGGTGACGATCGCAGCGTGGTGATTGGCGTCGGCGGCGGCGCACTGCTCGACACCGCGAAAGCCCTCGCCCGCCGTCTCGGTCTGCCGTTTGTTGCCGTTCCAACGATTGCCGCTACCTGCGCTGCCTGGACACCACTCTCTGTCTGGTACAACGATGCCGGACAGGCGCTACATTATGAGATTTTTGACGACGCCAATTTTATGGTGCTGGTGGAACCGGAGATAATCCTCAATGCGCCGCAAGAATATCTGCTGGCAGGAATCGGTGACACGCTGGCGAAATGGTATGAAGCGGTGGTGCTGGCTCCTCAGCCAGAAACGTTGCCACTAACCGTGCGGCTGGGAATCAATAATGCGCAGGTCATTCGCGACGTCTTGTTAAACAGTAGCGAACAGGCGCTTGCCGATCAGCAAAATCAGCAGTTAACGCAATCATTTTGCGATGTGGTCGATGCGATTATCGCCGGAGGCGGAATGGTCGGTGGTCTGGGCGATCGTTTTACGCGTGTGGCGGCGGCCCATGCCGTGCATAACGGTCTGACTGTACTGCCACAAACCGAGAAATTTCTCCACGGCACCAAAGTCGCTTACGGTATTCTGGTACAAAGCGCCTTGCTGGGTCAGGATGATGTGCTGGCGCAATTAACCGGGGCGTATCAGCGTTTTCATCTGCCGACCACGCTGGCGGAGCTGGAAGTGGATATCAATAATCAGGCAGAGATCGACAAAGTGATTGCGCACACCTTGCGTCCGGCGGAATCCATTCATTACCTGCCGGTCACGCTGACACCAGATACGTTGCGTGCAGCGTTCGAAAAAGTGGAATCGTTTAAAGCCTGACGTACAAATTTAGCAGCAGCGCGCGCCGCCTTTTCCACCGTAGCGCGCGTCCTGCCGCTCACGGAAAAACTCCTCGTAGGTCATCGGCGTTTGATCGGGATGGTTAACCCGCATATGTTCGACATAGTTGTCGTAATCAGGCATACCAATCATCAGCTTCGCCGCCTGACCTAAATATTTTCCGGCTTTTGCCAGTGAATCAAACATCAATACCTCCGGTAATCAGGTTGCTGAGAGAGTGCATTAATAGCTATCAACGCGCTCGGTCAGTCCCCTCGCCCCACCGGGGAGAGGGTTAGGGTGAGGGGGAACCCCAGGCACTACGCCAACATCCCCCTCACTCTGACTTTAGTGCGCGCCTTTCGCCTGCGCCACGATCTCCTCGACATTTTCCGGCATTGGCTCATACGGCGTTTCTTTCGCCGTTGGCTTCGGATCTTTCAATGCTGCCAGTGCCGTCTTAATCGAGAACAGCGCCAGAACCACCACAACCACCATAAAGAAGATGGTTAATCCGGCATCCAGACGGTTGTTGAACACCAGTTGCGCCAGTTGTGACTCAGTATACTGCGACGGAATATTGCCGCTGTCGATCATTGCCTGGAACTTGTTAGCAATCGCCAGAAAACCGACTTTCGCATCCGGGCTAAACGCTTTCTGCCAGCCTGCGGTCAGGGTACAAATCAGCAGCCAGGCCGTTGGTACCAGCGCCACCCAGGCGTAACGTTGACGTTTCATCTTGAACAACACCACGGCACAGAGCATCAGCGCCATCCCTGCCAGCATCTGGTTGGCAATACCAAACAGCGGCCACAGAGTGTTAATACCGCCCAGCGGATCGACCACGCCCTGATGCAGAAAGTAACCCCAAGCCAGCACGCACAGCGCCGTTGCCAGCAGGTTAGCAGGCAGTGAATCGGTCCGTTTCAGGCCCGGAGAAACCACGCCCAGCAGATCCTGCAACATAAAGCGCGCAGCACGCGTACCCGCATCCACCGCCGTCAGAATAAACAGTGCTTCAAACAGAATGGCGAAGTGATACCAGAACGCCACATCCATCATGCCACCCAGCGCGCCGTGCAGAATGTAGGCCATCCCCACCGCCAGGGTCGGCGCACCGCCCGCACGGGAAATGATCGACTGTTCACCCACTTCGCTGGCAATCTGATTTAACGTATCTGGCGTAATGCTAAAGCCCCAGCTACTCACTACCTGCGCAGCAGATGCCACTACATCCGCCGTCCCCGCCGGAGCCAGCACCGCCATCGGGCTGTTCATCGCGAAGTACACGCCCGGATCGATGATACAGGCAGAAACCAGTGCCATAATCGCCACGAAGGATTCCATCAACATCCCGCCGTAGCCGATAAAGCACGCCTGACCTTCGTTCGCCAGCATCTTCGGTGTGGTGCCGGAAGAGATCAGCGCATGGAAGCCAGACACCGCGCCACAGGCGATAGTAATAAACAGGAACGGGAACAGATTACCGGTCCATACCGGGCCAGTGCCATCTACAAACTTGGTCAGCGCAGGCATGGTCAGCGTCGGACGCATAATCAAAATGCCTACCGCCAGACCGACGATAGTCCCGATTTTCAGGAAGGTAGAGAGGTAGTCACGCGGAGCCAGCAGCAACCACACCGGCAGAACCGCCGCCACAAAACCGTAACCCACCAGCATCCAGGTCAGCTGCACGCCGGTAAAGTCAAAGTACGGTGCCCAGGTCGGGCTTTCTGCCACCCAGCCGCCAGAGATAATGGCGAAAATAAGGAATACCAGGCCAATCACCGACACTTCCCCAATGCGGCCTGGACGCAGATAGCGCAGGTAAATCCCCATGAACAGCGCCAGCGGAATGGTGAACGCAACGGTATACGTTCCCCACGGGCTATGAGTCAGGGCTTTCACCACGATCATCGCCAGTACTGCAAGAATAATGACCATGATCATAAAGCAGGCCACCAGCGCAATCACCCCGGCGGTTGGCCCCATCTCTTCTTTAACAAGCTCGCCCAGCGAGCGACCGTCACGGCGCGTGGAAACAAACAGCACCATGAAATCCTGCACCGCACCGGCGAGAACCACCCCGGCAAGTAGCCAGATCATCCCCGGTAGGTAGCCCATTTGCGCTGCCAGTACCGGCCCCACCAACGGGCCTGCTCCGGCAATGGCCGCAAAATGGTGACCGAACAGCACTTTCTTGTCCGTCGGCACATAGTCCAGCCCGTCGTTATGGCGCACCGCTGGCGTCATACGCGTCGGGTCAACCGCCAATACATTTTTGGCGATATAAAGACCATAAAAACGGTAAGCGATCAGATAGATACAGACCGACGCCACCACAATCCACAGCGCGTTGATCTGTTCCCCACGATTTAAAGCAATGTATCCCAGAGCAAATGCTCCCATTACAGAGAGCACTGTCCAGACGAGGTATTTCCCTGATTTGTTCATAGTTGTTATCCGTGTGCGTGTCCATAGAGATGTTACATTTTGTTTCTATAACATCTTTGTGCAATTTAACAACACAGCAACTATGTAAATCGGAGTTGAAACCAATATTTAACTTAACAATGTTAACTTGATCACTTCGTTAACTGAGTTTTCCTGCAATCTCATTTAATTCTGTCGGGTTCATCCCAAAACCGCCGTACCCAGCCGGCAAGTGCAGCAACGCCGCCCCTGTTCATCGAAAACAACGATTTCCCAGCTCTGATTTTGCCGCCCAAGATGCAGCGGCTGGCAGATGCCGCGTACCTTTCCCTCAGACACCGGGCGATGATGTGTGGCGTTAAGCTCCGTGCCCACCACGCACTGTCCGTCGCGAGTCATCATAAATCCGGCCATCGATCCCAGGGTTTCCGCCAGCGCCGCCGACGCGCCGCCATGCAGCAGGCCAAACGGCTGATGAGTACGGGTATCAACCGGCATTTCGGCTTCCAGCACATCATCGCCCAGACGGGTATACACAATTCCAAGATGCGCCACCATTGTGTTATCGCTGGTGGCGTTCAGTTCGTCGAGCGTTAAATGGCGTTTCCAGATCATGCTTATGCCCCCAGTGTTGAGCCGCCATCTACCACAATATCCTGTAGGGTGATATGGCTGGCGAGGTCAGAGGCGAGGAACAAAATCGTGTTGGCGATCTCTTGTGGACGGGCGATTTTCCCCAGTGGAATGCCGAGTTTAAACTGCTCGCTAAAGCCGCGAATACGCTGCTCTTCGGCGTCATCACTCACCCACAGCGTGCGTTGCATATCGGTGTCGGTGGACCCCGGGGAAACCACATTACAGCGTACACCGCTACCCGCCAGTTCCAGCCCGACGCTCAACGCCAGGCTTTTCAGCGCCGCTTTCGACGCACCGTAAGCACTCATACCAATACGCGGCGTGTGTGCGGCGTCGGACGCCACAGTAACAATCGCCCCGCCCCGCTGACGACGAAACTGGTTCATGGTCTGCTGGAACAGGTTAAACGCACCGCCGACGTTAACCGCAAAAGTCTGCTGCCAGTCCTCCTTGCTGAGCTGATCGGTCGCGCCCATGCGCAAAATTCCCGCCGCATTGACCAGCACGTCCAGTCGCTCCGTTTGCGCTAACAGTCGCTGACACACTTGCGCCACCTGCGCAGCGTCGGCTACATCCATTACTTCGGTCGCAAAGGGATATTGCTCCAGAGTGAACGCTTGATCAAAACCTGTAACTTTCGCTCCGGCCTCAACAAATGCCAGCGCCGTGGCGTAGCCAATACCTTTCCCCGCGCCGGTTACCCAGACATTTTTGCCGCTGAAATCCATCATTTCACCTCGCGGGAGAGTAGCTTCCACCAGGCATCGATGGTCGGATTTTTCGCCAGCATGACAAAATCGATATCGCCATGCACTTTGCGCCAGCGCGCCGCCAGCGCCATCATGCGCACCGAATCCAGACCGTAATCGATCAGGTTGTCGTCATCGAACGGCTCATCGGACTCGTCCAGCAACGGCAGGATCACCTCTCGCAGCGCCGCTTTAGTTGAAGGGATCGGTGCAGGTAATAGTTCTTCGGTCATCACCACCCGGCCAGAGCGCCCGGCTACATATTTCAGCGACATCAAATGCTCGTCACGACTGAAATCGGCCAGCGCATCTGCCACCATAAACGGTTTAATATCGCGCATAAATGCGTCGGTTGCGGTGGTCATACAGCCAATGTGGGCGTACACCCCGGTTATAATCAGTTGGTTACGTCCACTCTCTTTGAGCATTTGTTCCAGCGGAGAACGATGAAACGCGCTGTAGCGCCACTTCACCAGCACCGTGTCGTCGGCATCTGGCGTCAGGCGATCCACCACCTTTTGCTGTTCCGGTGAACGGGTCAGGCCCGGCCCCCACATATCATTCAACAGCGCCCGATCTTCATCGCTCTGCTCTTTCGGCTGGGCGGTGTAATAAACCGGGATATTGTGCTGTTTGCAGTAGTCGCGTAGTGCCGCAATATTCGCGATCACCTGCTCCATCATCGGACAGTTCTCGCCCCAGAAGCTGACAAAATAGTCCTGCATATCATGGATTAACAACGCGGCACGTTGCGGCTCAAAGGCCCAGTTGACTTTATTCTGCGGAATATCGTGAGACTCCGGCAGTGCGTAAGCCTGTAATTTTGGAATAGCCATCGTGTTCTCTCCTTCAGGCTGATGCGCGTGACGCCAGCCACTGACGTAATTGTTTTTTATCGACTTTCCCGACCGCCGTCAGCGGAAGTGAATCTACGCACTCCACGCGATCCGGTAATTTAAATTCGGCAATACCCTGTTCACGCAGGAAACGACGCACCTGTACCGCACGCAGTGGTTCTTTTACCACCAGATAAGCACAGCTTTTTTCGCCCATCAGCTCATCTTCCATACTCACCAGGGCGGCGTAGATCACCGCCGGATGGCGCAGTAACAGGTTTTCGATCTCTTCGGCAGCGATCTTCTCGCCGCCACGGTTGATCTGATCTTTCTCGCGCCCCTGCACGGTGATGTACCCCTCTGGATCAATAGAGATCAGATCGCCGGAACAGTAAAAACCGTTGGCATCAAAGGCGCTGGCATTGTGCTGTGGACTTTTGTAATAGCCGCGGAAGGTGTACGGCCCGCGCGTCATCAGGCGTCCAACCTCCCCTTGCGGCAGTGGATTTCCGTCAGCATCGGCAACCCACACTTCATCATCCGGACACATTGGATAGCCCTGGGTATGGATAATTTTCTCCGCGCTATCATCAAGACGGGTGTAGTTCACCAGCCCTTCCGCCATGCCGAATACCTGCTGTAACTGGCAGCCAATCTCTGCGGGAATACGCGCCGCAAGCGTGGCAGAAAGACGTGCGCCACCGACCTGTAACAGTTTCAGCGAGGCAAGCTGCGCCCGGCTTTCACCTTCGGTCAGCGCCTGTAACCACAGGCTGACTGCTGGTGGCACCAGCGCGGTGACGTTCACCTGATGTTTTGCAATCAATGGGAAGCAGAGCGTGGCGCTAGGGTCGGCAGCCAGAACGACCGTGCCGCCAGCGAGAAAGACGCCCAGCGATCCTGGCGAACTCATGGCGTAGTTGTGAGCCGCAGGAATCGCGCACAGGTAGCGTGTCTGTTGCGTGAACTGACAAATCTCGACGCTACGACGTACGCTGTAGTAATAGTCATTGTGAGTGCGTGGGATCAGTTTCGGTGTACCGGTGGTTCCGCCGGAAAGCTGAAAATAGGCCACTTCATCGGCAGGTGACGGTGTGGCAATAAAATCCTCTGCCGGATGGTTAATCGCATCCTGCAAGTTATGTTCGCCGCTATCGTTCAGCAGTTGCACCACGCGAATGGAGGAGTGCTCTGCAACAAACGTATTAAGGAAGTCATCCCCGCTAAATAGCGCATGCTGGCGATCGGCAATCAGTAACACCGGTTTAATCTGGCTGGCATAGGCGTTCAGTTCACTACGCTGATGGCTGAACAGCGCCAGCACCGGTGCAACGCCCAGTTTTAACAGCGCAAAAAAGGTAATATACAATTCAGCGACGTTACCCAGTTGTACCAGTGCGGTTTCACCGGGTTTAATGCCCTGACGACGCAAGCTACAGGCGAGATTATCCGCCGCCTGATTCAGTTCCCGGTAACTCAACTGACGCTCGCCGTCGATGACCGCGATGCTGTCGCTTGCGGCATGACGGGTCAGAATGTCGGTCAGCGGCAAATCCTGCCAGTAGCCTTTTTCCCGATAGCGACGGGCAAACTCTTCCGGCCAGCGGGTGAATGGAATGCTCATCCTCGCTCCTTAATGCAATCCAAAAACGTTCAACATGGTAGAAAGTTTGACGCCCGTTTCGCGCCATTCACCCAACGGTGAGGACGCAGGCACAATCCCCGCTCCGGCAAACAGACGCACCTGATTTTCCCGCAGCTTCGCGCAGCGGATGGTCACCACCCACTCGCCGTTACCTTCGCTGTCACACCAACCGACAATGCCGCCAAACAGTTCGCGGTCGAACGGTTCCAGCTCAGCAATCACCTGGGTCGCGGCCTGATGCGGGAAACCGCTCAGCGCGGGGGTCGGATGCAGCAGACAGGCCAGAGTCAGTGCGTTTTCTTGCGAATTCGCTTTGCCTTCAAAGGGTGTTGCGAGATGCCACAGCGTCGGCGTGGTGATCAATTGTGGGGAGGATGGAACGTGTAACTCACTACTGCGTTCGCGCAGTACCTCTTTCATCGCCTGAGTCACCAGTTCATGTTCATGGCGATCTTTTTCTGACGCCAGCAGACGATTACCCGCTTCGCGATCAAGCACGTCATCCGGCTGACGACGCGCGGAACCGGCTAACGGAATGGAGCTAAAACGCTCGCCGTCTTTACGCAGCAGCAGTTCCGGGCTGGCTCCCAGCAGGACGCCACCATCAGCTAACGGCACATGGAAGTTGTAACTAACCGGGTTTTGCGCAATCAACCGTTCCATCAATACGCCACTATCAATGGCGGCGTCAGTGGTGATATCAATCAACCGTGACAACACCACTTTGTCGACTTGCGGCGTGGCGGTAAGTGCGGCGGCGCGGGCAACCATCTGTTCAAACGTAGCTTGTTCAGGAATTGCCTGACGTTCCACCACGTTCAGCGACTGGCTGCGGGTGAAACGGCGGGCTGAAGTCTGTTTTTCCAGCCGGGAGAACGACTGCCAGGATTCGGGAATATACAGCGACGAAGGCTGACGTGGATCGAAGGGAATCGCCCCAACCATCACCGGATTTTTAATGCCCTGAGCTTTGGCATCGGCAAACAGTGCGGCGAGTTTTTGCTGGAAGGGACTGTCTGGCGAATCCCCGTTCACAGCTGGTTCATCGAAGCGGGCGAAACATCCTGACGTCGTAAAACTGCGGTACGGCGACATAAAGAAAAAGCGATTGGGCGCAAGTGTTGCCATGGTCTGCTGTACTTCCTCAGCCAGTGACGTATCCATATCATCCTCCACAAAATGATAAAGGCTTTAATAATGATTATCATTTATATTTTCGGTCGCTAACCTAAAAGCAAACGAGCACTATGTCAACTCTTGAGGTAACGCAATCTGCAAGTCGGGGTTGCATCTGCTTGTGGTTACAATGAAAATGAGAAGCATTAACTTCATTAATAACAGGAAGCTGATTTGTGAGACTCGCCCCGCTCTACCGCAACGCCCTTCTTTTAACCGGAATTTTGCTTTCAGGAATATCCGCAGTTCAGGCTGCCGACTGGCCGCGTCAGATTACTGACAGTCGTGGTACTCATACCCTGGAAAGCCAGCCGCAACGTATTGTTTCCACCAGCGTCACCTTGACCGGCTCACTGCTGGCGATTGATGCACCAGTGATCGCCAGCGGCGCGACCACGCCGAATAACCGCGTAGCGGATGACCAGGGTTTTTTACGCCAGTGGAGCAAGGTAGCGAAAGAACGCAAACTGCAACGTCTCTATATCGGCGAACCGAACGCCGAAGCAGTAGCCGCACAAATGCCAGATCTGATTTTAATTAGCGCGACCGGCGGCGATTCAGCGCTGGCGCTATACGATCAGCTTTCCACTATCGCACCAACGTTAATCATCAATTACGACGATAAAAGCTGGCAGTCGCTGTTAACGCAACTTGGCGAAATTACCGGGCATGAGAAACAAGCGGCAGAGCGGATTGCACAGTTTGATAAGCAACTGACGGCGGCGAAAGAGCAAATCAAATTACCGCCGCAGCCGGTCACTGCCATTGTCTATACCGCCGCCGCGCACAGTGCCAATCTCTGGACAGCTGAATCAGCACAAGGGCAGATGCTGGAACAACTCGGCTTTACGCTGGCCAGGTTGCCCGCAGGCTTAAACGCCAGCCAAAGCCAGGGCAAACGCCATGACATCATTCAGCTTGGTGGGGAAAATCTGGCGGCAGGGTTAAATGGCGAGTCGCTATTCCTGTTCGCCGGTGATCAGAAAGACGCCGATGCGATTTATGCCAATCCACTGCTCGCGCACCTGCCTGCAGTACAAAACAAGCAGGTTTATGCGCTGGGAACCGAGACGTTCCGACTGGATTACTACAGCGCCATGCAAGTGCTGGATCGGCTTAAGGCGCTGTTCTAAGCATTAACTGTCAGACGCTGTCACCTGCGGCGGCGTCTGGCGAAAACGACGCAACTCCACCAGTACCAGCAACAACAACACGCCGATAATCAACAAACCAAAACCACTCGCGCTTGCGGAGGCCACCGGCGTCATCATCGCTCCCAGACCGCCCAACAGCGCTGCGCCTATAGCATCGCCCGTCACGTTTTGTGCCGTCCACAAACCGTTAATCCGCCCTAACATCGCTTCCGGGGTTTGCGTTTGCAGCATTGTGTATTGCAGCAACGAACTAACCGCGCTCAGCCAGCCGAACAGCGCCAGGCAAACCACGCCTAAAATCCACATCGGCATCAGGCCAAACAAACCAATGGCGAGGAACGATCCCAGCGTGGAGAGCAGCATCAATAACCCTGGTCGCGCGCTATGTGCCAGCTTCCCGCTGGTTAACGCGCCAATAGCTGCACCGAGCGGGATCGCCGCATAGAGAAAACCAATCTGTGCCGCCGACATCTGCCAGTTGCCAGCCAGCGCCGGATACAGTACCCGTACCGCGCTCGCCATCGTCAATAAACCACCCAGCAACGCAATCCCTCCCACCAGCGGGCTGGCAAGCAGAAAACGAAATCCTGCCAGTAATGATTTCAACGGATGCTCACGCGGTTGCGGTGGCGGAGGTAGCGCCGGAAGGCTTAACAATGGCAGCAAGGTAATAAACGTGCCCGCCGCCGCCAGCCCGTAGTTCCAGGCTACGCCGCCAGTCGCCAGCAGTAAGCCGCCAATCATGGGCGAAATTACCGATCCCAGCCGCACAGTCAACATGGTGATTGCCCCGGCCTGCATTAAATTTTCACGCCCAACTAATGCCGGAGTCGCCGCCAGCAGCGCCGTAACGCCAAGTGACGCGAAAAAGCCATCCCATAATCCGAGTAAATAGATTGCCAGCAAAGACGGCTCCGGCAGCAACGCGTTCAGGCACAGACCAATGAAGCCAATGCCACAGGTGCCGCGCGCCAGCAAAATCACTTTTTTGCGCTCATAGCGATCCGCCAGCACACCGCCGACCATCAAGCCGACAAACATCGCCCCGCCGGTCAGCGTCACCGAAAGCCCCACCTGCCAGGTAGAATGCGTCATCATCTGGATCTGCACTGGCACCGCGACGCCGAGCAAACCCAGAGAAACAATAGAGATAAAACGAGCGAGGAATACTGCGCGAAACGCCGGGTGCGTTTTCAACAGGCTGAGGTTAAGCAGCCAGGATTGTTTATTCATTACAATGCCTTGCCATCAAATATTTTAAATACCTATTCTTAGGCTGCACATGCTAACATATCCAAATAAGATCGATAACGATAATTAATTTCATTATCATGGAAGTTCGTATGTCTGGTTCTGTTGCCGTGACACGCGCCATTGCCGTGCCCGGATTGCTGTTATTACTGATTATCGCGACGGCATTAAGCCTGCTCATTGGAGCAAAATCACTCCCCGCTTCCGTAGTGCTGGAGGCCCTCTCCGGCACCTGCCAGAGCGCCGACTGCACCATCGTGCTCGACGCGCGACTGCCGCGTACCCTTGCCGGTTTACTGGCAGGCGGCGCGCTTGGCCTTGCCGGGGCGTTAATGCAAACCCTCACCCGAAACCCACTTGCCGACCCCGGCTTGCTTGGCGTGAACGCCGGAGCCAGCTTTGCCATTGTGCTGGGCGCGGCGCTGTTTGGTTACTCATCCGCGCAGGAACAACTGGCGATGGCCTTCGCCGGGGCGCTGGTGGCCTCGTTGATTGTTGCCTTTACCGGCAGCCAGGGCGGCGGGCAGTTAAGTCCGGTGCGTTTAACCCTGGCGGGCGTGGCACTGGCGGCGGTGCTGGAAGGGCTGACCAGCGGCATCGCCCTGCTTAATCCCGACGTCTACGATCAACTGCGTTTCTGGCAAGCCGGTTCGCTGGATATTCGTAATTTACACACCTTAAAAGTGGTGCTGATCCCGGTGCTGATCGCCGGAGCAACTGCGCTATTACTGAGCCGCGCACTGAACAGTTTAAGCCTCGGCAGTGACACCGCGACGGCGCTGGGCAGTCGCGTAGCACGCACGCAGTTGATTGGCCTACTGGCGATTACCGTGCTTTGTGGTAGTGCGACGGCGGTAGTTGGCCCGATTGCCTTTATTGGCCTGATGATGCCGCATATGGCGCGCTGGCTGGTAGGTGCCGATCATCGCTGGTCGCTGCCCGTCACGCTGCTCGCCACACCTGCCCTGCTGCTGTTTGCCGATATTATCGGGCGGGTGATTGTTCCCGGCGAACTGCGCGTTTCTGTAGTCAGTGCCTTTATTGGCGCACCAGTGCTGATCTTCCTTGTACGACGTAAAACGCGAGGTGGCGCATGATTTACGTCTCTCGTCGATTAATTATCACCTGTCTGCTGTTGCTAATAGCTTGTGTGATGGCAAGCGTGTGGGGATTACGCAGCGGTGCCGTCACGCTGGAAACCTCTCAGGTATTTGCCGCGCTGATGGGTGACGCGCCGCGCAGTATGACAATGGTGGTCACCGAATGGCGTTTACCGCGGGTACTAATGGCACTGTTGATTGGTGCGGCACTGGGCGTCAGCGGCGCGATTTTTCAGTCGTTGATGCGTAACCCACTCGGCAGCCCTGACGTAATGGGCTTTAACACCGGAGCGTGGAGCGGCGTGCTGGTGGCGATGGTGCTGTTTGGTCAGGACCTGACGGCTATCGCGCTGGCAGCAATGGCGGGCGGCATTATCACTTCGCTGCTGGTCTGGTTGCTTGCCTGGCGTAACGGTATCGACACCTTTCGGTTGATTATTATCGGCATCGGCGTTCGCGCCATGCTGGTGGCCTTTAATACCTGGCTGTTGCTGAAAGCGTCTTTAGAAACGGCGTTAACAGCGGGTTTGTGGAATGCCGGATCGCTCAATGGCCTGACGTGGGCAAAAACCTCGCCCTCCGCGCCCATCATTATATTGATGCTAATTGCCGCCGCCTTACTGGTAAGGCGGATGCGCTTGCTGGAGATGGGTGATGACACCGCGTGTGCGTTAGGCGTCAGCGTCGAACGTTCACGGCTGTTAATGATGCTGGTGGCGGTGGTGCTTACCGCTGCAGCAACGGCCCTTGCCGGACCGATTTCCTTTATTGCTTTAGTCGCGCCACACATTGCCCGCCGCATCAGCGGCACCGCTCGCTGGGGGCTAACCCAGGCGGCGCTGTGCGGTGCGCTGTTACTGCTGGCAGCCGATCTCTGTGCTCAGCAACTGTTTATGCCGTATCAACTTCCGGTTGGCGTCGTTACCGTCAGCCTCGGCGGTATTTACCTTATCGTCTTGTTAATTCAGGAGTCTCGCAAAAAATGACCGAATCAGTAGCCCGTTTGCGCGGCGAACAGTTAACCCTCGGATATGGCAAATATATCGTTGCGGAAAATCTGACTGTAGAAATTCCTGATGGTCACTTCACGGCAATTATCGGGCCAAATGGCTGCGGTAAATCCACGTTACTGCGTACCTTAAGCCGCCTGATGACGCCTGCTCACGGGCATGTCTGGCTGGATGGCGAGCACATTCAACATTACGCCAGTAAAGAGGTCGCACGCCGGATTGGTTTACTGGCGCAAAACGCCACCACGCCGGGAGATATCACCGTGCAGGAGTTAGTAGCGCGCGGGCGTTACCCGCATCAACCGCTGTTTACCCGCTGGCGTAAAGAAGATGAAGAAGCGGTAACGAAAGCGATGCAGGCCACAGGAATAACTCATCTGGCAAATCAAAGCGTTGATACCCTCTCCGGTGGGCAACGTCAGCGAGCGTGGATCGCGATGGTGCTGGCCCAGGAAACGGCAATTATGCTACTCGACGAACCCACCACCTGGCTGGATATCAGTCATCAGATTGATTTGCTGGAATTGTTAAGCGAACTGAACCGCGAGAAAGGCTATACCCTGGCGGCGGTACTGCACGATCTTAATCAGGCCTGTCGGTACGCTAGTCATTTGATTGCATTACGTGAAGGGAAAATTGTCGCTCAGGGAGCACCGAAAGAGATTGTCACTGCTGAATTGATCGAGCGTATTTATGGTTTGCGTTGCATGATCATTGACGATCCGGTAGCCGGAACTCCGCTTGTGGTGCCGCTCGGACGAACGGCACCTTCAACCGCGAAGATTTAAACTAAGTGGTCTGCCATCATGGCATCCTGTTTTCTGGATGCCATGGCATGGCGCAACAGCACGCTACCACAAGCCACCATACCGCCGATCAACGCAGAAAGGATCACGATAATCGCCTTACCCGGACCGTCTTTTTTTACCGGTAATGACGGACGCAACTGATATTTAAACGGCGTAAAATTCACATCGTTGACATTTGTTTTTGTTAATTGCTCGACTAGATACTGACGATTACGTAATTCACCATTCAGCTCCGCAACGTCAGTGACCGCTTTTTCAATTTCCAGTTTACGTTCAATACCGTCTGCGCCGAGAGAAATAGAAAAGTCGGGGTCATCTTTAACTGCCTGACCATTGCTATAAACGGGCTTTTTAATTCCTGCCGCGTTGGCAATGTCGAGTGAATAATTGAGGCGCTGAATGTTTGCATCAAGTTGGTTTTTCGTTTTAATGCGATCCTGAGCCAGTTTTTCTTTTTCAAACTGGGTTTTGATTTCCAGTTTATTACGGACGTTTTCTAGCGACTCTTTCACCACCAACGCAGAGATATAATCGATATACCCGCTCAAAACGGTCTGCGCCTCTTCACTGGTTGGCGCGGTAAAACTTAGCGTCCAGGAGGTATACAGTGACGGTTCATCTTTTTTCTTACTGGCATTGTCATCAACCGCTTTCATTTTTTCGCTCAATGCGACAATTGCGCGATGCAAATCCAGTTCGTCGATTTTCGCCTCTTTTAATTGGTCCATCACATAAGGTGATGAGCGCAGGTACTCTTCCAGTAAGCTAATAGACTGAAACTTCTTGATAAATAGATTAAATACTCCATTACGATCGAGATTAACATCAAGATCCAGAACGCGCAGTTTAGTAAAGTTTTTCTCGAGGTCCTGCCACTGAATAGCCTCAGCGGGAGTAATGACGGCAGAGCTGGTCCATTTTTGCGGCAGGATGAAAGAGATCAGCAATCCTGTGCAGGCAAACGCAAAAACGACCGCCATGACCGTTTTTTTTGCTCGCCATAAAACGCCGATTAGATTAAGTAAATCAATTTCATTATTACTGGGCGACGCCAGAGGATACTCGGGGAAATGAGCGTCACTTCCCTGTTTAATATTCAGTGATGACATGCGGTATAACCTGAAATGGGTCCAATAAGAGTAAATCTCCACGGCCCCCACTTTACCAGTTGGTGAGATTTATCCGAAGCTGAAGTTTGTAAATTCCTCCCACTGAATGCAACATTCACTCTATTTCAGAGAAATATCCGTTAAATTGATAAATTAAATAAATAATAAACCCATAATCATTTATTGTAATTATGGGTTTATAGATAATATAAATTTACTTATTTAGCGCCGCACGAATAATTGGCCCTATTTTTTCAAACGCCATCGGCGAGATAATATCCACATGCGCGCAATCATGACGATAGATATCCAGCTCCGCAATCCATGGTGCCCAGGCCCGTTCGGGAGTCATCCCCTCCTGAAGCGTGCGTTCGGCAACAAACAGCGTCGCTTTTCCATCAAACGGAACACTATGGGCAGTGGTCAACAAGCGCACTGCATCAGCGTAGTTGCCTTCAATGGTGGTAAACAGCTCCGTTGAAGTATTTCCCTGCTGTGCCGCCAGGAAAGCTTCACGTTCGCGGTTAATCTCCGCCAACACTTCCGGGTCCAGACCATTAGCTTCTTTTTCCTGCCAGTTCTGCGTTTCTGGCGGCCAGGTATCCAGCAAGCCAAGAAATGCCACCTGTTCGCCACGCGCACGCAGCCGTGCCGCAATCCCCTGCGCCAGCGTACCGCCCAGCGAATACCCCAGCAGGTAATAAGGGCCGTGCGGTTGTTGTTCAAGTAACGTTGCCAGATGCGCTTCGCAGACTTCATCCAGGTTTGCCGCCGTCTGCATGGGGCCATGAGGACGCGGAGACTGGATGCCAATAATCGACCATTGAGGATCGAGATAACGCGAGAGCACGCTAAACTGCCAGGCAAAACCAGATGCTGGATGGAAACAAAACAGCGTCGGGCCATTACCTTCACGCAACGGCAGGATGGTTTCAAATCCCATGCGCTGGGTGCTGTCTTCTTCACCATCAATAACCGTTGCCAGTTTGGCGACGGTTGACGCGACCATCACCTGCCCCGGCGTCACCTGACGGGCAAACTGTCGACTAAGTTGTGCTGCCAGTTTCATTGCCAGTAGCGAATGACCGCCAAGCGCGAAGAAATCAGCGTCAGCATCCTGCACGTCACAACCCAGCAATGACGAGAACGCCGCGGCGATCATCGTTTCACTGCCCATTTTCGGCGCACGCCCCGGCGCTTGTGCCTTCAGTTCCGGCAACGGTAAGGCTTTGCGATCCAGCTTACCGTTGGCGCTAAGTGGTAACTGTGGCAGTTGCAGCAGAACCACGGGCACCATATGCGGAGGCAATTTTTCGCGAAGCTGCGCCTGCAATGCGCTGGTATCCAGCGGCAGGCCCGATTGCGACACCAGATAGCCCACCAGTTGACGTGCATCCCCTCCGGTGGCTGCCGCCTGATTAATCACACAAGCGTGGGTAACTGCTTGCTCGACATCCGGCAGCGCCTGCATCACACGATCGATTTCGCCCAGTTCAATCCGCTGACCACGAATTTTTAGCTGATCATCACTACGCCCGAGATACTCCACCGCGCCGTTATCCAGCCAGCGGGCAACATCTCCGGTACGGTACATGCGTTCACCGGGCGCGAAAGGATCGGCAATAAAGCGGCTGGCTGTCAGATCGGGTCGTCCAAGATACCCCTGCGCCAGTTGAATACCGGTGAGATAGAGATCGCCTGCCACACCCGGCGGCACCGGATGCATCATCGCATCGAGAATGCGCAGGCCCGTGTTCCACACCGGGTAGCCAATCGGCACACTGCTGCCGCGTACCGCTGCAAGTTCAGCACCAAAGGCTGGATACCAGCTCACATCCACCGCCGCTTCCGTCGGGCCATAAAGATTATGTAACGGCGCGCCGGTTAACTGTTGCCATTCGCGACATAAATCGGCTGGTAAGGCTTCTCCGCTACAGAAAACCTGTTTCAACGTCGCGCAACTCTGGCGAGCGGTTTCCGGCGTCAACGAAGCAACAAACGCCGCCAGCATCGACGGTACAAAATGCGTGGTCGTTACGCCATATTCGGCAAAGAATTGCTGCATAGCGAGCGGATCGCGGTGCGCTTCCGGTTCAGCCATCACCAGTTTCGCCCCGGCAATAAACGGCCAGAAAAACTCCCACACCGAGACATCAAAACTGCACGGCGTTTTTTGGGCAACGACATCTTCGCCTGTAAGCGGGTAGTGGTTTTGCATCCAAAGCAGGCGGTTAACGATAGCCGTCTGCCCGACCATTACCCCTTTCGGCCTGCCGGTGGAACCGGAGGTAAAGATGATATAAGCCGTGTGGTGCGGTTGTGAAAGTTGCAGCGGCGCACTGCCCTGCGGTGTAAGCGGGGCGTTATAGCAAAGACTGGTTAAATTGGGGATATCGCTAAAGCGCGGCAGTTGATCATCGGTGGTGATTAACAGTGACGGACGCGCATCTTCCAGCATCATTTTCAGGCGATCGTCCGGATAGCCCGTATCCAGCGGTAGCCAGGCCGCACCTGCTTCAACTATCGCATGTAGCGCCATAGTCAAAAAGACCGAGCGCGGTAGTGCCACCGCTACGCTGTCGCCAGGTTTAACGCCGCGCTCACGCAGCAGATTCGCCAGCGCCACCACCTGCTCGCGCATTTCCCGATAACTGAACTGGTAACGCACATCTGCCAGTGCCGGAGCATCCGGCGTTTTTGCCGCCTGTTCTGCCACCAGCGCGCTCAGTGTGGTTTCTGGAATCTCAACCTGAGTGGCGTTGATCTGCGCCAGCTGTGCATACTCTTCTGGCAGCATAATATCGACATCGCCGCACAACCGCGCCGGATCCGCGGCAAACTGCACCGTCAGCATTTTCAGCCGTTCAGCATGCTGGATTAGCGTTGGCTCATCGTAACGCTGTTTATTGGCGAGGATCTCAATACTCAAATCACCGTTTTCATCCGGGAAAAGGGCCAGTTCAAGGTCATTAACCGGACCGGTTGCCAGGGTATGGGTTTGCGCCTGTACCCCCGGAATATCTAACTGATAATCAAATACTTTAATATTGAGCACCGGACCGAACAGCGGTTCCTCTCCCGCCGCGCGCCCGCTGTCACGGACAATTTGTTCGGCATCGTAACGTTGATGACGACGCATTTTTTTCAGTTGTGCCGCTAGTCGGGCTGCCAGTTGCGGCAATGTTTCTTGTGCCTCAATGTGAATACCCAACGGCAACACGTTGAGCACGGGTCCGGTAGCCGTCAGCGCCGCTGAGCCCAGTCGACGCATAAAGATAAATCCGGCGGCGTAGTCCATGCGGTTGCACAATCGCCCCAGCCACAAAGCCGCCAGCGCAAGGGCTATATCGGTACGCTGCACACCTGAAAGTTGCGTAGCCAACTGGCGGAATTCCCCGCCGTTAAATTCCAGTTTCAGACGCAAAATATCTGCCGAGGCGCTGCGCCCCGGTAAAGGGGCTGGAGAAAGTGACGCGGGCGGTGGTAGTTGACGACGCTGTTCCGCCCAGAATGCCGCATCACGCTGCCAGGCTTCGCTTTCGCGGTACTGCTGGTACTCTTCCACTACCTCAGCGAAAGGCGTAAACGGCGAAGCCGGTGTTGGTTCGCCACACCCCCATGCACAGTAAATGTTGGCGATCTGGCGGGTAATGACCGGGAAACTGAAGCCATCGACCAGCAAATGGTGGTAACGCTGATACCAGTACCAGCGGTTATCTGCCACCTGTATCAGTTGATGAAAAACCAGAGGTTTACCGCTATCGACGCGCAGATCTTGTTGCAAATCCGCCTGCATTAATGCCTGCGCAGTACCGTGCGGATCAATGTTGGTTCGCAGGTCGATAATTTCTGGCAGTTCGAACGTCAGCGCATCATCGACCCATTGCCAGACTTCGCCGTTATCTTCCGTAAAACGCATCCGCAGCGTATCTGCTTGCGCTAATCCGGCAACCACCGCGCGAGCCAGTAATGGCGCATCAACATCTCCGGTTAACTCAACGTAATGCGCCACGCTCCAGGCGGAGGGTAAATCCGACAGTTTTTCTGCCATCCAGATGCCGGGCTGTGCGGCAACTAAAGGTAAATGCTGGCTCATTGCGCCTCCTGCTGCTGGATGAAATTCGCCGGTGTCAGAGTACGCCAGTGGGCGTCCAGCCACTGCTGGCAGGACGCCTGTGACTGCGGCTGACACACAACATCCCAGCCTGCCGGTAAGGCGCACTGTTGCGGCCACAGACTGAATTGCCCCTGCGCATTGCGTAAAATGTAAAACACGCCCTGCGGATCATCGAAGGGATTACTGAATGCCATATTCAACTCCTGTCATGGAAAAGTGGTTGCCAGAGGTCGATTAGCCCCTGCATCAAGCCACCGCGCCAACAAAGCGCATCATGTCCGCCGTCAACCTGACGCCAGAAAATGGATACTTTTAGGGGGGTTAATTGCGCATACAGCGCCTGATTGGCCCGCATGATCATCGGCTCGCGAATACCTGCTTCCAGCACAATGCGCAGACCTTCGGCGCTAACTTCACCAGCTTTGAGCTGTTCAAGTAACACGCCCTCTTGCTGCCCGCCCCGATGCGGCCACCAGTACGATCCCGACTGGCTTAATACACAGCCAAAGCGTTCAGGCCAGCGCAGTCCGGCATACAGCGCGGAAAGTCCACCAAAACTCTGCCCTGCGACCACGGAGCGATCGGCGCGATCGCTAAAGGGGGCGATAGTTTTCACCTGGGGTAATAACTCTTGCTGTACTGCCAGCCAGAAATCCGCATTACATGGCAGTTCGTGGGCACGTTGCGTGGTGTCGATAGCGTCGATCAACACGTACACGGCGGGAGGAAGTTGCTGACGATGGGTCAACGAAGTCAGCACAGGCCAGACGGGCATACTCTGCGCCCAAAATTCGCCATCAAGTAAAACTGCCAGCGGACGTTCTTCTGCTGTTGCATCGCCGGTGGTAAAAATCCATACACGGCGTGAATTTTTCAACCGTTCACTTTTCCAGATAATTTCTTTGGCAGGCGTTTCTGGCGCTTGCGGACAATCCCATCCTGGTTGCAGGGGCGCTTGCGGCATTTCGAGTGCAGAAACAGCGTGCCCTCGCCCGCCTTTCCAGCTTTGTGGATTTAGCGGATCGGCTATCGCCTGGGGTAATAGTTTTCGCCAGCCTTCGCGCAATTCGAGGCGATCAGGTGATGGTGCAGAAAAAATGTCATCACGTTCGGTAGGAATAAAACAGTAGCTGCCGCGCCAGTTGGCATTGAGTTGTGTCGTCCACTGCCAGACATCGGTCCCTGCAATTCGCTGCATCGACTGGGGCTGGCTGTTCTGATGGTGATCGGTCACGCCAGTGATATAGACCCATACGCGCTTTATCGTCGAGTGGTCTTCAGAACCTTGTGGATCACGCCACCAGAAAGTGACCTGATACATTTCGTCATTCAGACGCTGACATTCCGGGCCATGTTTCGACTGCCACCAGCTCTCACTTCCTACTTTTAACGCCATCACACCATAACCCCATGTTTACTGTGCAATTTTTCATTGATTGCAGAAATATATTGATAATATTATTGATAACTATTTGCATTTGCAATAGCGTAATGGCGCGCCGTGGGAAGCGCGGACATTAATTAACCAACTGCACTGCGTGTCTTTCAGGATCAAAGGTTTTCGCGGTAGCGGGATACGTCGTATTGATGACGACTACGCCCGACAGTTGCAATTCGTGGCAAAAATGCAGGAATAAAACAATGAACAAGAAGATTCATTCCCTGGCCTTGTTGGTCAATCTGGGGATTTATGGGGTAGCGCAGGCACAAGAGCCAACCGATACTCCTGTTTCACATGACGATACTATTGTCGTTACCGCCGCCGAGCAGAACTTGCAGGCGCCTGGCGTTTCGACCATCACCGCAGATGAAATCCGCAAAAACCCGGTTGCCCGCGATGTATCGGAGATCATTCGTACCATGCCTGGCGTTAATCTGACAGGTAACTCCACCAGTGGTCAGCGTGGTAATAACCGCCAGATTGATATTCGCGGCATGGGTCCGGAAAACACGCTGATTTTGATTGACGGTAAGCCTGTCAGCAGCCGTAACTCGGTGCGTCAGGGCTGGCGTGGCGAGCGTGATACCCGTGGTGATACCTCCTGGGTGCCGCCTGAAATGATTGAACGTATTGAAGTTCTGCGTGGTCCGGCAGCTGCGCGTTATGGCAACGGCGCGGCGGGCGGCGTGGTTAACATCATTACCAAAAAAGGCAGCGGCGAGTGGCACGGCTCATGGGATGCTTATTTCAATGCGCCAGAGCATAAAGAGGAAGGTGCCACCAAACGCACCAACTTCAGCTTGACCGGTCCGCTGGGCGACGAATTCAGCTTCCGTTTATATGGCAACCTCGACAAAACTCAGGCTGATGCATGGGATATTAACCAGGGCCATCAGTCAGCGCGTGCCGGAACGTATGCCACGACGTTACCAGCCGGGCGCGAAGGGGTGATCAACAAAGATATCAATGGCGTGGTGCGTTGGGACTTCGCCCCTATGCAATCACTCGAACTTGAAGCGGGCTACAGCCGCCAGGGTAACCTGTATGCAGGTGATACCCAAAACACCAACTCCGATTCCTATACGCGCTCGAAATATGGCGATGAAACCAACCGCCTGTATCGCCAGAACTACTCGCTGACCTGGAACGGTGGCTGGGATAACGGCGTGACCACCAGCAATTGGGTGCAGTACGAACACACCCGTAACTCGCGTATACCGGAAGGTTTGGCGGGCGGCACCGAAGGGAAATTTAACGAAAAAGCGACACAAGATTTCGTCGATATCGATCTTGATGACGTGATGTTGCACAGCGAAGTTAACCTGCCGATTGATTTCCTCGTTAACCAGACGCTGACGCTGGGGACTGAGTGGAATCAGCAGCGGATGAAGGACTTAAGTTCCAACACCCAGGCGCTGACCGGAACGAATACCGGCGGTGCTATTGATGGTGTGAGTGCCACCGACCGTAGCCCATATTCAAAGGCAGAAATTTTCTCGCTATTTGCCGAAAACAACATGGAGCTGACTGACAGCACCATCGTAACGCCGGGGCTGCGTTTCGATCATCACAGCATTGTCGGCAATAACTGGAGTCCGGCGCTGAATATATCGCAAGGTTTAGGCGATGACTTCACGCTGAAAATGGGCATCGCCCGTGCTTATAAAGCGCCGAGCCTGTACCAGACTAACCCGAACTACATTCTCTACAGTAAAGGTCAGGGCTGCTATGCCAGCGCGGGCGGCTGCTATCTGCAAGGTAATGATGACCTGAAAGCGGAAACCAGCATCAACAAAGAGATTGGTCTGGAGTTCAAACGCGACGGCTGGCTGGCGGGCGTCACCTGGTTCCGTAACGATTATCGCAATAAGATTGAAGCGGGCTATGTGGCTGTAGGGCAAAACGCAGTCGGCACCGATCTCTATCAGTGGGATAACGTGCCGAAAGCGGTGGTTGAAGGTCTGGAAGGATCGTTAAACGTACCGGTTAGCGAAACGGTGATGTGGACCAATAACATCACTTATATGCTGAAGAGTGAAAACAAAACCACGGGCGACCGTTTGTCGATCATCCCGGAGTATACGTTGAACTCAACGCTGAGCTGGCAGGCGCGGGAAGATTTGTCGATGCAAACGACCTTCACCTGGTACGGCAAGCAGCAGCCGAAGAAGTACAACTATAAAGGCCAGCCAGCGGTTGGACCGGAAACCAAAGAAATTAGCCCTTACAGCATTGTTGGCCTGAGCGCGACCTGGGATGTGACGAAGAATGTCAGTCTGACCGGCGGCGTGGACAACCTGTTCGACAAGCGTTTGTGGCGTGCGGGTAATGCCCAGACCACGGGCGATTTGGCAGGAGCCAACTATATCGCGGGTGCCGGCGCGTATACCTATAACGAGCCGGGACGTACGTGGTATATGAGCGTAAACACTCACTTCTGATGCTAACGTCAGATTGTTGACAAAGTGCGCGTCGTTCATGCCGGATGCGGCGTGAACGCCTTATCCGGCCTACAAAAATCTTGCCAATTCAATATATTGCAGGATAGTGTAGGCCTGATAAGCGTAGCGCATCAGGCAGTTTTGCGTTTGTCATCAGTCTCTAATATGGTCGATATGAAAACTACGCATACCTCCCTCCCCTTTGCCGGACATACGCTGCATTTTGTTGAGTTCGATCCAGCAAGTTTTCACGAACAGGATTTACTCTGGCTGCCGCACTACGCTCAACTGCAACACACTGGACAGAAACGCAAAACAGAGCATTTAGCCGGACGGATCGCTGCTGTTTATGCCTTGCGGGAATGTGGCCTTAAATGTGTGCCCGCAATCGGCGATCTACGCCAACCTATGTGGCCTGCGGGGGTATTTGGCAGTATCAGCCACTGCGGGACTACGGCATTGGCAGTGGTATCCCGTCAACCCATTGGCATTGATATCGAAGAGATTTTCTCTGTACAAACCGCAAGAGAATTGACAGACAACATTATTACACCAGCAGAACACGAGCGACTCGCAGAATGCGGTTTAACCTTTTCTCTGGCGCTGACACTGGCATTTTCCGCCAAAGAGAGCGCATTTAAGGCAAGCAAGATACAGGCCGCTCAAGGTTTTCTGGATTATCAGATAATTAGCTGGAATAAACAGCAGATCATCATTCGACTAGAGGATGAGCAGTTTGCTGTGCACTGGCAGATAAAAGAAAAAATAGTCATAACGCTGTGCCAACACGATTAATTGACAACATCTGGTACGATTCGCCCGCAGCCATCACTGACCACGGGCGAAAGTGTAAAGCAGGTGCCTTACCATCCTGACCTGACAACCGGATATGCGGGGATTACTCCCCGCACAACGGCTACTTCTTCGGTTCGTAAGCGAGAACAGCCCTGAACTCAATATTACGTTCCTTTACGGTGAACTCACACAGCGAGTCGCCGACCAGAAGCGTAAATCCCAGCACTGTCAAACACAGCACTATGACCGCCACAAGGGCATATTTCGTCAGCATGTTTATATTGCCTCCATGCGAAGAAGGGACTACCATCCAAATTGTCTGGTTTGGAGTGGCGGCCCCAGGGTTGATAGAAATATCTCCTGGGGCTTCATCTTTCCAGACCTCAGAGTTAACCTGAAACCGGAAAGCTTCAGGCACCCGCCGTTATCTTACCCTTCCTTAGCAAAATGGCTGTTTATTTATACAGTAAATCCTGTTCCGGACTTTTCATTAGTATTATCGCCCATGCCAGTTAAACGAAATCGCCCGCAGCCATTGCTGACCGCGGGCGAAAATGTAAAGCAGGTGCCTTACCATCCTGACCTGACAACCGGATATGCGGGGATTACTCCCCGCACAACGGCTACTTCTTCGGTTCGTAAGCGAGAACAGCCCTGAACTCAATATTACGTTCCTTTACGGTGAACTCACACAGCGAGTCGCCGACCAGAAGCGTAAATCCCAGCACTGTCAAACACAGCACTATGACCGCCACAAGGGCATATTTCGTCAGCATGTTTATATTGCCTCCATGCGAAGAAGGGACTACCATCCGAGTTGTTGAGGTTCGGAGTGGCAGCCCCAGGGTTGATAGAAATATCTCCTGGGGCTTCATCTTTCCAGACCTCAGAGTAAACCTGAAACCGGAAAGCTTCAGGCACCCGCCGTTATCTTACCCTTCCTTAGCAAAATAGCTGTTTATTTATACAGTAAATCCTGTTTCGGACTTCTGTTGGCAAAACTGATCATTGCCCTTAAAACGACATCGCCCGCAGCCATCACTGACCGCGGGCGAAAGTGTAAAGCAGATGCCTTACCATCCTGACCTGACAACCGGATATGCGGGGATTGCTCCCCGCACAACGGCTACTTCTTCGGTTCGTAAGCGAGAACAGCCTTAAACTCAATATTACGTTCCTTCACCGTAAACTCACACAGCGAGTCTCCGACCAGAAGCGTAAATCCCAGCACCGTCAAACACAGCACTATGACTGCCACAAGGGCATATTTCGTCAGCATGTTTATATTGCCTCCATGCGAAGAAGGGACTACCATCCAAATTGTTCGGGTTTGGAGTGGCAGCCCCAGGGTTGATAGAAATATCTCCTGGGGCTTCATCTTTCCAGTCCTCAGAGTAAACCTGAAACCGGAAAGCTTCAGGCACCCGCCGTTATCTTACCCTTCCTTAGCAAAATGGCTGTTTATTTATACAGTTGGTCTTATTTCGGACTTCTCACTACGCATTAGATCAACCGAAACTAAGCCAGTTTTTCCTTCGCCCCTCAATCGTCAAAATTCTCCGCCGCCAGCCAGCTCTGCCATAACTTGGCACATTGCAAAAGTAGCCAAACTTCTTCAGTCACAATCAGTTCACCATCTCCAAAAAAAGAAATATTCCAGAACTTCCGCATCTCCCCCGGCCGCTCCCACTTCTATACTGAAATGAAAACGCCAACATAAGAGAAACCTATGCCAATACCCGATTTTCAAGTCTCTGAACCTTTTACCCTCGGTATTGAACTGGAAATGCAGGTGGTTAATCCACCGGGCTATGACTTAAGCCAGGACTCTTCAACGCTGATTGACGCGGTTAAAAATCAGATCACTGCCGGGGAAGTAAAGCACGATATCACCGAAAGCATGCTGGAGCTGGCGACGGATGTTTGTCGTGATATCAACCAGGCTGCCGGGCAATTTTCAGCGATGCAGAAAGTCGTATTGCAGGCAGCCGCAGACCATCATCTGGAAATTTGCGGCGGGGGCACGCACCCGTTTCAGAAATGGCAGCGTCAGGAGGTATGCGATAACGAACGCTATCAACGAACGCTGGAAAACTTTGGTTATCTCATTCAGCAGGCGACCGTTTTTGGTCAGCATGTCCATGTTGGCTGCGCCAGTGGCGATGACGCCATTTATTTGCTGCACGGCTTGTCGCGGTTTGTGCCGCACTTTATCGCCCTTTCTGCCGCATCGCCGTATATGCAGGGAACGGATACACGCTTTGCTTCCTCAAGACCGAATATTTTTTCCGCCTTTCCCGACAATGGCCCAATGCCGTGGGTCAGTAACTGGCAACAATTTGAAGCCCTGTTTCGTTGTCTGAGTTACACCACGATGATCGACAGCATTAAAGATCTGCACTGGGATATTCGCCCCAGCCCCCATTTTGGCACGGTGGAAGTTCGGGTGATGGATACCCCATTAACTCTTAGCCACGCGGTAAATATGGCGGGATTGATTCAGGCTACCGCCCACTGGTTACTGACGGAACGCCCGTTCAAACATCAGGAAAAAGATTACCTGCTGTATAAATTCAACCGCTTCCAGGCCTGCCGTTATGGGCTGGAAGGTGCCATTACCGATCCGCACACTGGCGATCGTCGGCCACTAACGGAAGACACCTTACGTTTACTGGAAAAAATCGCCCCTTCCGCAGATAAAATTGGCGCATCGAGCGCGATTGAGGCCCTGCATCGCCAGGTCGTCAGCGGTCTGAATGAAGCGCAGCTGATGCGTGATTTCGTCGCCGATGGCGGCTCGCTGATTGGACTGGTGAAAAAGCATTGTGAGATTTGGGCCGGAGAATAAGTCGGGAATTGCCTTACAGAAGAATATCCCTGACAATGGTGTTTTAACTTACATTTAACAATGTTATGAAACACCCTTTAGAAACCTTAACCACCGCAGCAGGCATTTTGCTGATGGCTTTCCTCTCTTGCCTGCTGCTGCCCGCCCCCGCACTGGGACTGACGCTGGCACAAAAACTGGTGAACACGTTCCATCTGATGGATCTTAGCCAGCTTTACACTTTATTGTTTTGCCTGTGGTTTTTAGTGCTGGGCGCAATTGAGTATTTTGTTCTGCGCTTTATCTGGCGACGCTGGTTCTCTGCGGCGGACTAAACGTCGATTATCACCGTACTTCACGGCATACTTTGCTTATTCTCCTTCGCCTAAAGGAACGTTTATGGATAAGCAATCACTGCACGAAACGGCGAAACGCCTGGCCCTTGAGTTACCCTTTGTCGAGCTTTGCTGGCCTTTTGGCCCGGAGTTCGATGTCTTTAAAGTTGGCGGCAAGATTTTTATGCTGTCGTCGGAGCTGCGCGGCGTCCCCTTTATCAATTTGAAGTCCGATCCACAAAAATCCCTGTTAAATCAGCAGATATACCCGAGCATTAAGCCAGGGTATCACATGAATAAGAAGCACTGGATTTCAGTGTATCCCGGCGAGGAAATCTCCGAAGCGTTACTTAGCGATCTGATCAACGATTCGTGGAATCTGGTGGTTGATGGCTTATCTAAACGCGATCAAAAAAGAGTGCGCCCAGACTAAAAGCGAAAATCTATAGCGCATTTTTCTCGCTTACCATTTCTCGTTGAACCTTGTAATCTGCTGGCACGCAAAATTACTTACACATGGAGTCTTTATGGATATCATTTCTGTCGCCTTAAAGCGTCATTCCACTAAGGCATTTGATGCCAGCAAAAAACTTACCCCGGAACAGGCCGAGCAGATCAAAACGCTGCTGCAGTACAGCCCATCCAGCACCAACTCCCAGCCGTGGCATTTTATTGTTGCCAGCACGGAAGAAGGCAAAGCGCGTGTTGCCAAATCCGCTGCCGATAATTACGTGTTCAACGAGCGCAAAATGCTTGATGCCTCGCACGTCGTGGTGTTCTGCGCGAAAACCGCGATGGACGATGCCTGGCTGAAACAGGTTGTTGACCAGGAAGATGCCGATGGCCGCTTTGCCACGCAGGAAGCGAAAGCCGCGAACGATAAAGGTCGCAAATTCTTCGCCGATATGCACCGTAAAGATCTGCAAGATGATGCTGAGTGGATGGCAAAACAGGTTTACCTCAACGTCGGTAACTTCCTGCTGGGCGTTGCGGCGCTGGGTCTGGACGCGGTACCCATCGAAGGTTTTGACGCCGCAATCCTCGATGAAGAATTCGGTTTGAAAGAGAAAGGCTACACCAGCCTGGTGGTGGTTCCAGTGGGCCATCATAGCGTAGAGGATTTTAACGCGACTCTGCCGAAATCTCGTCTGCCGCAAAGTATCACCTTAACCGAAGTGTAATTCTCCTTTGCCGGGCATCCGCCCGGCTATTTCCCCTCAGATTATCCTGATTTGCATAACCCTGTTTCAGCCGTCATCATAGGCTACTGTTGTATAAAGGAGACGTTATGCAGGATTTAATATCCCAGGTTGAAGATTTAGCGGGTATTGAGTTTGATCACACCACCTCGATGGTGATGATTTTCGGTATTATTTTTCTGACTGCCGTTGTAGTGCATATTATTTTGCACTGGGTAGTACTACGGACCTTCGAAAAACGTGCCATCGCCAGTTCACGGCTATGGTTGCAAATCATTACCCAGAATAAACTCTTCCACCGTTTAGCTTTCACCTTGCAGGGGATTATCGTCAATATTCAGGCGGTATTCTGGCTGCAAAAAGGCACCGAAGCGGCTGATATTCTGACCACCTGCGCGCAGTTGTGGATCATGATGTATGCACTGCTTTCAGTCTTCTCGTTGCTGGATGTTATTTTGAATCTGGCGCAGAAATTCCCGGCGGCGTCTCAGTTACCGCTGAAAGGGATATTTCAGGGGATTAAACTGATCGGCGCGATTCTGGTCGGCATTTTGATGATCTCGCTGCTGATTGGTCAATCGCCAGCGATTCTGATCAGCGGTCTTGGTGCAATGGCTGCCGTGCTGATGTTGGTATTTAAAGATCCGATTCTTGGTCTGGTGGCAGGTATTCAGCTTTCCGCGAACGATATGCTGAAACTGGGCGACTGGCTGGAGATGCCGAAATACGGCGCGGATGGCGCGGTGATCGATATTGGGTTAACCACCGTCAAAGTGCGTAACTGGGACAATACCATTACCACTATTCCCACCTGGTCTCTGGTTTCTGACTCCTTTAAAAACTGGAGCGGGATGTCAGCATCCGGCGGGCGACGTATTAAACGCAGTATCAGCATTGATGTCACCAGTATTCATTTTCTTGATGAAGACGAAATGCAACGTCTGAATAAAGCGCATTTGTTAAAACCTTATTTAACCAGCCGCCATCAGGAAATTAATGAGTGGAATCGCCAGCAAGGTTCTACGGAGTCAGTATTAAACCTGCGTCGAATGACCAATATTGGAACCTTTCGCGCCTATCTGAACGAATATCTACGTAACCATCCGCGGATTCGTAAAGATATGACCTTAATGGTGCGCCAACTGGCACCGGGAGATAATGGTTTACCGCTTGAGATCTATGCGTTTACCAACACCGTGGTGTGGCTGGAATATGAAAGTATTCAGGCTGATATATTCGACCACATATTTGCGATTGTCGAAGAGTTTGGTCTGCGGCTTCATCAGTCACCAACCGGCAATGATATTCGCTCCCTGGCAGGTGCATTTAAGCAGTAATTAAAAAACCGCTCTCATCGAATGGATGAGAGCGGTTTAGGATGGTTGACATCGTTTTGTCGGATGTAGCGTGAACGCCTTATTTCCGACGCAGCGTTTTAAACGCCACAAACAGGAATACAATCCACACCGGCAGCAAAATTGCCGACAAGCGCATATCATCCAACGTGCACATCAGCAGCAAAATCATGCCGAGGAAGGCAATGCAGAGATAGTTGCCGAACGGATAGAGCAGCGCTTTAAACTGTGTTTCTCGCCCCTGACGTCGCATCGCCGCGCGAAAACGCAGATGCGCCAGACAGATCATAATCCAGTTCAACAGCAGCGTTGCCACCACCAGCGCCATCAGCAGACCAAACGCTTTTTGCGGCAGCAGATAGTTGATCAGCACCACCAGCGAAGTGATAGCCCCAGAAAGCATCAGCGAGTTAATCGGCACGCCGCGACGGCTGACGCGAGTCAAAAACTTCGGCGCATTACCCTGCACAGAAAGGCCAAACAGCATGCGGCTGTTGGAATAAACCCCACTGTTATAGACCGACAACGATGCCACCAGAATGACGAAGTTCAGCGCAGAAGCCACCACATTGCTGTCAAGATTATGGAAAATCATCACAAACGGGCTACTGTTAGATTTCACTTCCACCCACGGATAGAGCGCCAGTAAAACCACCAGTGAACCGATATAAAACAGCAGGATGCGATAAACCACCTGATTTACCGCTTTTGGAATACTTTTTTCCGGATCGCGCGCTTCAGCGGCAGTAATCCCAATCAGCTCCAGCCCGCCGAAGGAAAACATGATCACCGCCAGGGACAAAATCAGCCCATTCCAGCCCGTGGCGAAGAAACCACCGTAGCGCCAGAGGTTGTCGATACTGGCTTTCTCACCGCCGTGACCAGAAAACAGCAGCCACAGGCCAAAGCCGATCATACCGATGATCGCCAACACTTTAATCAGCGCAAACCAGAACTCAGTTTCGCCATATAAGCGCACGTTCACCAGGTTAACAGCATTGATGATAATAAAGAAGGCGGCAGCCCAGATCCACGTTGGAACATCCGGGAACCAGTACTGCATATAGATGCCCGCAGCGGTCAGCTCAGCCATCCCCACCAGTACGAACATCACCCAGTAGTTCCAGCCTGAGAGGAAGCCCGCAAACGGTCCCCAGTATTTATAGGCAAAGTGGGCAAACGAACCGGATACCGGCTCCTCAACCACCATCTCGCCAAGCTGGCGCATAATCAGGAAAGCAATGATCCCGGCGACGCCGTAGCCCAACAATACAGCCGGACCTGCCATCTGAATCGCCGGGCCAATGCCAAGAAACAGACCAGTACCAATAGCGCCACCCAGCGCAATCAGTTGAATATGACGGTTATGTAATCCGCGATGAAGCGTCGGCTCTTTATTCGACGCAGTATCTTCCGATACGGTTGACGCGTTTTTCACGCCTTTCCCCTGTGTGTCTTTTTTGTTGAGGGGCACCTTTTAACATTTAGTGCCCATCGTCGCAAGACACAATCCACGCGGTTAAACCGGGTATCCTGCTTTTATTTCCGTACCCGATGTCGGTGCAGCCACATCAGCTTATACGCCGCCGGGATAATAAACAGCGACAGCAAAGGTGCGGTGATCATGCCGCCAATCATCGGCGCGGCAATCCGGCTCATCACCTCTGAACCTGCCCCCGTTCCCCACAAAATCGGCAGCAGACCCGCGATAATCACCGCCACCGTCATCGCTTTCGGGCGCACGCGCAGTACCGCGCCGTGATATAACGCTTCATCCAGCTTCTGCTCGCTGAATGTTTGCGGGTTATCCAGGGATGGCTCTGCCTCTATGGCGTGACGTAAATACATCAGCATCACCACGCCAAATTCGGCGGCGACTCCCGCGAGGGCGATAAAGCCAGTGCCCGTTGCCACGGAAAGATGAAAGCCCATCCACCACAGCAACCAGATGCCGCCCACCAGCGCAAACGGTACGCTGCTGATAATCAGCAACGCTTCGCCCACGCGACGGAACGCCAGATACAACAGCACGAAGATGATCATCAACGTCATCGGCACCATGAGTTTCAGCTTATGGTTGGCGCGCTCCAGTAGCTCGAACTGCCCGGAGAATGCCACGCTGGTGCCCGGTTTTAACTGCACTTTCTCGGCAATCGCTTTTTGCAAATCGTGAACCACCGACACCATGTCACGATCGCGGGCATCGATATAAATCCAGCTCGTCGGGCGCGCATTCTCGGTTTTCAGCATCGACGGTCCAGTGGAGACTTTAACGTCGGCCACATCCGCCAGGGTGATTTGCTGCTTCATCGGCGTCAGGATCGGTAGCTGGCGCAGCGCCTGTGGGCTATCGCGCCAGCTTTGCGGATAACGCAGATTAATTGGATAACGGGCAATCCCTTCCACCGTTTCACCAACCATCGCCCCGCCCACCGCAGATGTCACAAACAACTGCACATCCGCCACCGTCATACCGTAACGGGCGGCTTTTTCACGGTTGATCTCAACGTTGATATAGCGCCCACCTTCCAGACGTTCAGCAAGGGCTGAAGCCACGCCTGGCACCGTTCGCGCCACTTCTTCAATTTGCTCCGCCATCGCGTCGATATCCGCCAGCACAGTGCCGGAAACTTTAATGCCGATGGGGCTTTTAATGCCAGTCGAGAGCATATCGATACGGTTACGGATTGGCGGCACCCACAGATTCGCCAGCCCCGGCAGACGCACGGTGTTGTCCAGTTCCTCAATGATTTTGTCCATCGTCATGCCTGGCCGCCACTGATCCTGTGGCTTAAGCTGAATGGTCGTTTCTACCATCTCCAGCGGAGCAGAATCGGTGGCGGTTTCCGCTTTCCCGGTTTTGCCAAACACCCGCGCCACTTCCGGCACGCTCATAATCAGCTTGTCGGTTTTTTGCAGCATACTCGCCGCCTCTGCTGCGGAAATCCCCGGCAGCGTCGATGGCATATACAACAAGTCGCCTTCATTGATCTGCGGTAAAAATTCTCCGCCAACTTTATTGAGCGGCCAGAGAACCGTCAGTACCGAAAGCGCCGCCACCAACAGCGTGGTTTTAGGCCAGTGCAGTACTTTCAGCAACAGCGGATGATAAACACGAATCAAAAAGCGATTGAGCGGATTACTGCTTTCTGGTGGAATTTTGCCACGGATCCAGTAGCCCATCAGGATGGGGATCACTACGATCGCCAGCAGCGCCGCGCCCGCCATCGCATACGTTTTGGTGAACGCCAGCGGGCCAAACAGACGCCCTTCCTGCCCTTCCAGGGTGAAGATCGGGATAAACGACAGCGTGATAATCAGCAGACTGATAAACAGCGCTGGCCCCACTTCAACAGATGCATCGGTGATCACCTGCCAGCGCGTTTTATTATCCAGCGTGGCGTCAGGATGCTGGTGCTGCCACTCTTCCAGCCGTTTATGCGCATTCTCGATCATGACGATAGCGGCATCGACCATCGCCCCGACGGCAATCGCAATACCGCCCAGCGACATAATATTGGCATTCAGCCCCTGGAAGTGCATGATAATAAAAGCAATACACAACCCCAGCGGCAACGAAATAATCGCCACCAGTGCCGAGCGCACATGCCAGAGAAACAGCGCGCAGACAACCGCCACCACAATAAACTCTTCCAGCAACTTGCTGCTGAGGTTGTCGATGGCGCGGTCAATGAGCTGGCTGCGATCGTATGTTGTAACTATCTCCACGCCTTCCGGCAGACTGCTTTTCAGCGTTTCCAGTTTGTCCTTCACGGCGGCGATCACTTCACGGGCGTTTTTGCCGGAGCGCAGGATCACCACCCCGCCCGCCACTTCGCCTTCACCATTGAGTTCGGCAATGCCCCGGCGCATCTCCGGGCCAATCTGGACCTTCGCAACATCACGCAGATAAACGGGCACGCCATTTTCGCTGGCTTTTAAAACGATGTGATTAAAGTCGTCGAGCGTTTGCAGATAGCCGCTGGCGCGCACCATATATTCCGCTTCCGCCAGTTCGATCGACGAACCGCCCGCTTCCTGGTTTGAAGCATCCAGCGCATTTTTCACTTCGGCGAGACTGATGCCATACTGCGCCAGGCGCTGAGGATCGATAACCACCTGATACTCTTTCACCACACCGCCCACCGACGCCACTTCCGCAACGTCAGGGATGGTTTTCAGCTCATATTTGAGAAACCAGTCCTGCAATGAACGTAAATCGGCCAGATCGTGCTTACCGCTGCGATCCACCAGCGCGTATTCATAGATCCAGCCAACACCCGTGGCATCTGGCCCCAACTCGGCGCTGACTCCCGCAGGCAGCTTACCCTGTACCTGGTTGAGGTACTCCAGCACCCGCGAGCGCGCCCAGTACGGATCGGTGCCATCTTCGAAAATGACATATACATAAGAGTCGCCAAACTGCGAGAAACCGCGCACAGTCTTCGCGCCAGGTACTGACAACATGGTGGTGGTTAGTGGATAAGTCAACTGATTTTCAACGATTTGCGGTGCCTGACCGGGATAGCTGGTTTTAATAATCACCTGCACATCGGAGAGATCCGGCAGCGCATCCACTGGCGTGTTAATGATAGTCCAGGTGCCCCAGATACTCAGAAACAACGCGCCGATCAGCACCAGAAAACGGTTCGCCACCGAGCGACGAATAATCCATTCAATCATTGGTTATTCCCTCAATGCGCATGGGTAGCACTTTCAGAGCGCATCCGCTCCAGTGCGCCAGAAATATTGGCTTCAGAATCAATCAGGAACAGGCCGCTGGAAACCACCTTTTCACCTTCCGCCAGACCAGAACGTAGCGCGGTGACGCCTTGCGACGCCTGGAAAACAGCAACGCGTTTCGGTACAAAGCGCCCGTCGGCATCAACGGTAATCACCCGCTGTTCGTTACCAGTATCAATCAGTGCCTGTGACGGAATGAGCAGCATCGGTTCGCTGGCGGTGTTGAGTTGCAACCAGGCGTTCATTCCCGGTTTTAGCGCCTCGTCGGCGTTGTCGACTTCCAGACGCAGTTGTAGCGTGCGGGTCGCGGCATCCACGCCAGGTAGCAGCGTCCATTTGCGGATGGTGAGTGTTTTATCCGGTCGTGCCGGAACGGTGAGCGTAAACTGCGAGGCATCTTTCACCAGCCAGGCGATGGACTCCGGGATCGCTGCAGTGACCCACACCGGGTCCATACCCTGAATTTTCGCGACCACGTTATCTTTGGCGATATTCATTCCCGCACGCAGATCAAACGCGGTGATCACGCCATCAATGGGCGCTTTGAGCGTAAAGCGAGTCTGGATTTTTTGCGTGGCGATCAGGCGGCGAATATCCGCCTCCGGCATTCCCGCCAGCCGCAGGCGTTCAAGAATGCCTTCAGTCTGGGTCGCCGTACCGCCGGTTTCGCGCAGCAGTAAATACTCACTCTGCGCTTCCACCCAGTCGGGAATGGTCAGGTCGAGAAGCGGTGTGCCCTTTTGCACTTTATCGCCCACGGTGAGCGGATACACCTTGTCGATAAACCCGGCGGCGCGGGCCTGCACAATGGCAAACTGATACTCGTTGTAACTGACATTCGCTGGGAAACTCTGGGCAAAAGTCAGCGGCCCGCGCGTGACGGTCGCCGTTTTCACCCCCAGATTTTGCGTCTGGGTCGGGTCAATGCGCACACCAGACGCAGAACTCTCTTCATCGGCATATTTCGGCACCAGATCCATATCCATAAACGGCGATTTACCTGGTTTATCGAACCGCGTATTGGGATACATCGGGTCGTACCAGAATAATATTTTACGTTCTGCGGTCGGCGTTTTTTCTGCGGGCGGTTCAGCCTTTGCAAACCAGGTAAAACCTGCCGCAGAAATAATACCGCCCGCGATCATGCTGCCGATAATAAGCGCGATTTTTTTCATCTCATTAAACCTGGGTTACTGGCTGACTTTAATATCCTGTAATAAAGAAAGGTTGCCCTGCTGGACAAAATTAAACGCTACTTTGTCGCCAGTTTTAATTTCACTCATTTTCGTCTGCGGGGTGATGGTAAAGCGCATGGTCATCTCCGGCCAGTTCACGGCGGCAATCGGATCGTGGTGGATGGTGATTTTTTTGCTTTCCAGATCAATAGTTTTTACCACACCGGTGGCGCTAATGACCTGTGGTTGTGCCTCGCTCATGGTTTCATGATGATGTTCGTTAGCCTGGGCATTAAAGCCAATAACAGTAAACAGACTGAACATTGCGACTTGCAGTGCTTTTTTCATTTATTCTCTCCTGAAGTTAAAAATTATTGCTGCCAACCGCCCCCTAAGGCGGTATATAAAGAAATTTCGTTAACCTGACGGGCATAATTCAGGTCGAGTAAAGTTTGTCGGGTTGCAAATAAGGAACGCTCGGCATCCAGCACTTCCAGATAACTTACCGCGCCGTGCTGATATAATGCCCGCGCCCGTTGCAACGTAATTTGCAGCGACGCCAGATAACGCTGCTGGGCGCTGATTTGATCGTTCAGGCTTTGACGTAATGCCAGCGCATCTGCCACTTCTTTAAAGGCGTTCTGAATTTTCTGTTCATAATTCACCACCGACTGCTGCTGGCGAATTTCGGCGATATCCAGATTGGCCTGGTTGCGTCCGGCATTAAAAATGGGGATCTGAATTTTGGGAATAAAATTCCACATCCCGCTGCTGGCGTTAAATAATGATGACAGATCGCTGCTGGCGGTTGATATTCCACTGGTCAGGCTTATAGACGGGAAAAATGCCGCACGCGCAGCACCAATATTGGCATTGGCCGCCATTAACGCGTGTTCAGCTTCCATAATATCCGGGCGCTGCAATAAGATTTGCGACGACAAGCCCGCCGGTAATTTAACGCTTTGCAGGCTGTCGCTGTTTACTGTCTGCGCTTGCGGCAGCTTGCCGTAGTTTCCCAATAACAGTTGCAATGCATTATTCGCCTGCGCCAGTTCCCCCTGACGTTTAGCGATATCACTGCGGGTACTTTCTATCACCCCGCGAGCCTGTTCCAGCGCCAGAACATTGCTGCTACCGGTCAACAGTTGTTTTTCAACAAACGCATATGACTGCTGATAATTACGCAGCGTTTCTTCGGCTATTTGTAATTGCGCATAAGCCAGTTGCTGATTGAAATAGCTTTGCGCGACATTAGAAACTAGCAGAATATGCACCGCGCGCTGAGCTTCCTCAGTGGCTAAATAATTTTGTCGCTCGGCTTCGCTCATGTTCTTTAAGCGACCGAAAAAATCGAGATCAAAGCTGGCGTTAAGGCCAGTCGAGAACTCCCGCGTCGTGGCTGAATCGCCTTTAAGATTGCCGCTCCAGCTGCCGCTACCCTCGCCATTGAGCTGCGGGTAGCGGTCGGCATCGGTCAGACGATATTGCGCCCGTGCCTCCTGCACTTTCAGTGTCGCCATGCGCAAATCCCGGTTATTCACCAGCGCCTCGCTAATCAGCGTCTTCACCTGATTATCAACAAAAAAGGTGCGCCAGCCCGCGTTCTGGTAGTTATCTACCGCGTTAACCAGGCCGTTCTGGCTGAGTGAGAACTGCTGCGGCACGGGCATTGCCGGACGCTGATAATCCGGTGCCAGTGAACAACCGGTTAGCGCAAGGGCCACACAAAATGGCAGAAGTTTACAAGGAGACATAGGCACATAATTTCTGGTGATTTTATGCCGCCAACTTTACACGCCAGGCTCTGATTTTCCGGTGACAGGAAAATGACAAAATTGTCATTTTGCCAATAAGCGATTGCCATCTGATCCCGCTACTCTAGAATTGCCCGGGCAACATGCGGAGGAAATATGAAACTGTTGATTGTCGAAGATGAAAAGAAAACCGGCGAATACTTAACCAAAGGGTTAACCGAGGCCGGTTTTGTGGTTGATTTGGCCGATAACGGGCTGAATGGATATCATCTGGCGATGACAGGTGATTATGACCTGATAATCCTCGATATTATGCTGCCGGACGTGAACGGCTGGGATATTGTGCGCATGTTGCGTTCCGCCAATAAAGGGATGCCGATTCTGTTGCTTACCGCGCTTGGCACCATTGAACATCGCGTCAAGGGGCTGGAGCTGGGAGCGGATGACTATCTGGTGAAGCCGTTCGCTTTTGCTGAACTGCTGGCACGGGTGCGCACTCTACTGCGGCGCGGGGCGGCGGTAATTATCGAAAGTCAGTTTCAGGTTGCCGATTTAATAGTTGATCTGGTCAGCCGCAAAGTCACCCGCAGCGGCACGCGCATCACTTTGACCAGTAAAGAATTTACTCTGCTGGAGTTTTTCCTCCGCCATCAGGGTGAAGTGCTGCCCCGCTCGCTTATCGCCTCGCAGGTGTGGGACATGAATTTCGACAGCGACACTAACGCTATTGATGTGGCGGTGAAGCGGCTACGCGGCAAAATCGACAATGATTTCGAGCCAAAGTTAATTCAGACCGTACGCGGCGTAGGTTACATGCTTGAGGTGCCGGATGGCCAGTAAGCCGTTTCAGCGCCCGTTTTCGCTGGCAACCCGCCTGACCTTTTTTATCAGCCTTGCCACCATTGCAGCGTTTTTCGTCTTTGCCTGGATCATGATCCACTCGGTAAAAGTGCATTTTGCCGAGCAGGATATTAATGATTTAAAAGAGATTAGCGCCACATTCAGGCGTGTTCTTAATCATCCCGAAGAGACACAAGCCCGACGCTTAATGACGCTGGAAGATATCGTCAGTGGTTATTCCAACGTGTTGATTTCTCTGGCAGATAGCCACGGTAAAACGGTGTATCACTCCCCCGGTGCGCCGGATATCCGCGAGTTTGCACGTGATGCCATACCCGATAAAGACGCTCGGGGCGGCAAGGTGTATCTCCTTTCCGGCCCGACAATGATGATGCCAGGCCACGGTCACGGGCATATGGAACACAGCAACTGGCGGATGATTAACTTGCCGGTTGGCCCGTTGGTGGACGGCAAACCGATTTATACGCTCTACATCGCGCTGTCTATCGATTTTCATCTTCATTACATTAATGATTTGATGAATAAACTTATTATGACCGCATCGATCATCAGCATCCTGATCGTCTTTATCGTGCTGTTGGCGGTACATAAAGGCCACGCGCCAATTCGCAGCGTCAGCCGTCAAATCCAGAACATTACCTCGAAAGATCTCGACGTTCGCCTTGACCCGCAGACCGTGCCGATTGAGCTGGAACAGCTGGTACTGTCGTTCAACCATATGATCGAGCGTATTGAGGATGTCTTTACCCGCCAGTCCAATTTCTCAGCGGATATCGCTCACGAAATTCGTACGCCAATTACGAATCTCATTACGCAAACGGAAATCGCCCTCAGCCAGTCGCGCAGCCAGAAGGAGCTGGAAGATGTGCTCTACTCTAATCTCGAAGAGCTGACGCGAATGGCGAAAATGGTCAGCGATATGCTGTTTCTCGCTCAGGCCGATAACAACCAGTTAATCCCCGAAAAGAAAATGCTCAACCTGGCGGATGAAGTTGGCAAAGTGTTCGATTTTTTCGAGGCGTTAGCGGAAGATCGCGGCGTAGCACTACGGTTTGTTGGCGACAAATGTCAGGTTGCGGGCGATCCGCTGATGCTGCGTCGGGCGCTAAGCAACCTGCTTTCTAACGCTCTGCGTTATACGCCGCCCGGAGAGGCAATTGTAGTGCGCTGCCAGACGGTCGATCACCAGGTGCAAGTTACCGTCGAAAACCCCGGTACGCCCATTGCGCCCGAGCATTTACCGCGTTTGTTTGACCGTTTCTACCGCGTTGATCCTTCCCGCCAGCGAAAAGGTGAAGGTAGCGGCATTGGGCTGGCGATAGTGAAATCGATTGTTGTCGCGCATAAAGGCACGGTTGCAGTAACGTCAGATGCGCGGGGAACAAGGTTTATGATCAAACTACCGGAGAAAGGTTAATTAGTTAGTTCAAACTCAAAGAGTGATGTATCGCCTTCTGTTATTATTTATCAATAAAACAGGGAAGACCTTATTGGTCGTCTGAAATCGACGGTTATTCATTTTCGGATATTTACGAGATATTTAGATATGCAATTTAATCAAATTCGTGTTTCTACCAATTGTAGAGCACAATGCTATTACTAAATTTTCATCACTATAAAAGAATCGGCTATAATATAAAGCGCAGTCAGGCATCATTAATCTCTATATTATTCACACAATCTATTTATCAAGTGAATTTGATAAATTCCTAATTTAAAATATTCACTATTAAGCCAGCGTCTAACGACGTTAAGATGGCAATGTGCAGATCATGTTATCAGGGTGGGGCGGTAGCGTATATTCCTTATACAAACCATCATTCATTTCAATAATGTTTATTGAGTTATTTATTATTGTGAATAAAAAGACATTACAAATATTGGTTTGACTTTGCATATCAGGTGTTTTTTTTGTTACTCGATGTAATATACGAGCCTGTCCTTAATAACATCGTGAACCCGTCAGTTGAGTTTGTGATTATTTTGTTGAGTCAACAGCCCCCTGTTTCTCTGAAGTAAAATCCCGGACAAAATCATCACATAACCATGACACTTTTCTGATATTCCCCGGTAACGCCTGAAGCCTGCCCGCTTATCTCATTACCCGACATGTTGTACATGCAATATATGCGGATTATTATTCATTTTCACGGAGGTTGCTATGTCAACCGGATTACGTTTCACACTGGAAGTGGACGGCCTGCCACCGGACGCTTTTGCGGTGGTCTCCTTTCATCTCACCCAGTCACTCTCTTCACTTTTTTCCCTTGACCTTTCTCTGGTCAGTCAGCAGTTTCTCTCCCTTGAATTTGCGCAGGTGCTGGACAAAATGGCCTACCTGACGGTATGGCAGGGCGATGACGTACAGCGCCGGGTGAAAGGCGTGGTGACCTGGTTTGAACTCGGGGAGAACGACAAAAACCAGATGCTGTACAGCATGAAGGTGCGCCCGCCGCTGTGGCGGGCAGGACTGCGTCAGAACTTCCGTATATTCCAGAACGAGGACATCAGAAGCATCCTCGGCACCATACTGCAGGAAAATGACGTCACGGAGTGGAGCCCGCTGTTCAGTGAGCCGCATCCTTCCCGTGAGTTTTGTGTCCAGTACGGTGAAACCGATTACGACTTTCTCTGCCGGATAGCAGCGGAGGAAGGCATCTTCTTCTATGAGGAGCACGCGCAGAAAAGTACCGACCAGAGTCTGGTGCTGTGCGACACGGTCCGCTATCTGCCGGAATCCTTTGAAATCCCCTGGAACCCGAACACCCGTACCGAGGTGAGCACCCTCTGCATCAGCCAGTTCCGCTACAGCGCACAAATCCGTCCTTCCTCTGTGGTGACCAAAGACTACACCTTTAAACGCCCCGGCTGGGCCGGACGTTTTGACCAGGAAGGCCAGCATCAGGATTACCAGCGCACACAGTATGAAGTGTATGACTGGCCCGGGCGTTTCAAGAGCGCCCACGGGCAGAACTTTGCCCGCTGGCAGATGGACGGCTGGCGAAACAACGCCGAAACCGCGCGGGGAATGAGCCGCTCGCCGGAGATATGGCCGGGACGGCGAATTGTGCTGACGGAGCATCCGCAGGCGAACCTGAACCGGGAATGGCAGGTGGTGGCGAGCGAACTGCACGGCGAACAGCCGCAGGCGGTGCCGGGGCGGCGGGGCGCGGGGACGGCGCTGGAGAACCAGTTTGTGGTAATCCCGGCAGACCGGACGTGGCGACCTCAGCCGAAGCCAAAGCCGTCAGTGGACGGTCCGCAGAGCGCCGTCGTGACGGGGCCTGCGGGAGAGGAAATCTTCTGCGACGAGCATGGCCGGGTGCGGGTGAAATTCAACTGGGACCGCTATAACCCGGCCAATCAGGACAGCTCGTGCTGGATACGGGTGGCGCAGGCGTGGGCGGGGCCGGGATTTGGCAACCTGGCGATACCGCGCGTGGGTCAAGAGGTGATTGTGGACTTCCTCAACGGCGATCCGGACCAGCCGATCATTATGGGGCGCACCTACCACGAAGATAACCGCTCGCCGGGCAGCCTGCCGGGAACGAAGACGCAGATGACCATCCGCTCCAAAACATATATGGGCAGCGGGTTTAACGAGCTGAAGTTTGACGATGCGACAGGGAAAGAACAGGTCTACATCCACGCCCAGAAGAACATGGATACCGAGGTACTCAACGACCGTACCACCACCGTAAAACACGATCATCGCGAAACCGTAAAAAATGACCAGACGGTCACGATCCAGGAAGGTAACCGCCTTCTTACGGTGGAAAAAGGCCACAAAATCACCGGAGTACTGAAAGGGTCTTTATCTGAGGATGTTTTTCAGGACAGAGGCACGATTGCCGGTTCGGTGCATGTTGACGCTGTAAACAATGGTGGCGAAGGCGACGGTATCCAGGCTTATACGGCGATTAAGGAAATTTTGCTGGCCGTGGAGGAAAGCAAAATTGCGCTGACGCCGGATGGCATACAGCTACAGGTCGGGGAATCGACGGTAATCAGGCTGTCGAAGGATGGCATCACCATCGTGGGCGGTTCTGTTTTCATCAACTGATTCACTCAGATTAACAGGGAGTATTTTATGCAGTTCACTTTTAATGAAGGCCACATTCAACTGCCGTCTCAATGGCAGGATCAGTCAATGCAGGTCCTGGTGTCCACAGATAACAGTGGCATCAACCTGGTCATTACCCGCGAAGCCGTTCCACAGGGAACCCTGACACCAGAGCTGTACCAGGAAACGCTGGCGCTGTACCAGGGCAAACTTGATGGGTACACCGAACATGCCTGCCGGGAAATCACTCTGGCAGAGGCCCCGGCCTGGCTGCTGGATTATTCCTGGAACGGCCCGGAAGATGAAGGGAATCAGGGGCGGATTAGCCAGATAGCCGTATTCCAGCGGCGTGGAGATACGCTGCTGACCTTCACTTTCAGCACCTCCTTATCCCTGAAGAACAGTCAAAAGACGATGCTGCTGGAGGTGATAAAGAGCTTCACCCCGTTGCCACCGGAGAATGACATCCAAAAGGACCAGCCGCGCTGACATAAACGAGGGATAACACATGAGTGAAGGACCAGGCGGGCCACAGGGAGCGACCGCAGGCGGTACGCTGGCAATGCGAATGCTGTCACAGCAGGCGATGGTCGCCAGCCAGATGAAACGGGCAGCCAACGACAAAGCCATTGCACAGATGTTGGCATCAAAAAAGTCTGGCCCCCCCGCCGCCAGGCTGGGCGATGAAATTCAGCACAAGAGTTTTTTGGGGGCGCTGGCAGGGGCCGTGCTGGGGGCGATAGTGACCATCGCAGAAGGTTGCCTGATTATGGCCGCCTGTGCCACCGGCCCTTATGCGCTGGTTCTGGTGCCTGCACTGATGTATGCCAGCTATAAGGCGAGTGATTATGTGGAGGAGAAACAGAACCAGCTTGAATCATGGATAAACAGCTTTTGTGACACGGACGGCGCCATCAATACCGGTTCTGAAAACGTAAAAATTAACGGCGAGCTGGCCGCACGTGCAGCGGTCACCCTTCCCCCTCCTCCCCCACCTGGAGCAATACCTGAAGTCCCACAGGGGGATCCCTCATGGGGTGATATTGCCACTGACCTGCTTGAATCGGCAGCGGAAAAAGCAGTACCACTGGCGAAGGCCTGGGGGAACGCTGTTATCACCCTGACTGACAGCAATGCCGGTATTATGGATCGAGTCAGCGCCGGCGCATCGCTTCTGTTTCCCGCCGGTCCGGTATTAATGGAGTTTGCCACCATGGTGGGCGGGCGTGGCGAAATCAAAAAAGATGTAGATTTCCCGGAAGCCGGTAAGGACACGGCGCTCTGCGACAAGGAGAACAAACCACCGAGGATAGCCCAGGGCAGCAGCAACGTCTTTATCAACAATCAGCCCGCCGCGCGCAAGGGCGACAAACTGGAGTGCAGCGCGGCAATCGTGGAAGGTTCGCCGGACGTCTTTATTGGCGGTGAACAGGTGACCTATCTGGATATCCAGCCGGAGTTCCCGCCGTGGCAGAGAATGATCCTGGGGGGAATAACGATAGCCAGCTATCTTCTGCCGCCCGCGGGACTGCTGGGAAAACTGGGGAATCTGGCGAAACTCGGCAAACTGGGAAACCTGCTGGGGAAAAGCGGGAAGCTGCTGGGGGCAAAGCTCGGCGCATTGTTGAGCAGAACAAAAAATGCCCTGAAAAATACGTATAACGTCCTGAAAAAGTTTATCAAAGATCCGGTTGACCCGGTAACCGGCGCGTACTGCGACGAACGTACTGACTTCACCCTGGGCCAGACACTCCCCCTCTCTTTCACCCGTTTCCACAGTTCTGTACTGCCGCTGCACGGCCTGACGGGCGTGGGCTGGAGCGACTCCTGGAGCGAATACGCCTGGGTGCGTGAACAGGGAAACCGGGTGGATATCATCAGCCAGGGAACCACGCTGAACTTTGCCTTCGACGGCGCCAGTGATACGGCAGTTAACCCATATCACGCACAGTACATCCTGCGCCGCCGTGACGATTATCTGGAGTTATTCGACAGGGATGCCCTGAGCAGTCGGTTCTTTTATGACGCCTTTCTGGGGATGCGCCTGCGCCACCCGGTGACTGACGATACCTGCGATGACCGTCTGGCACACAGCCCCGCAGACCGGATGTACATGCTAGGCGGGATGAGCGACACCGCCAGCAACCGCATCACGTTTGAGCGCGACAGCCAGTACCGGATCACGGGTGTCAGTCACACCGACGGGATCCGGCTTAAACTGACGTACCACGCCAGCGGCTACCTGAAAGCCATTCACCGCACGGATAACGGCATACAGACGCTGGCGACCTACGAACAGGATGCGCGGGGGCGGCTGACAGAAGCGGATGCGCGGCTGGACTACCACCTGTTTTATGAGTACGACGCTGCGGACCGGATCATCCGCTGGTCCGATAACGACCAGACGTGGAGCCGTTTCACCTACGATGAACAGGGCCGGTGTGTGACCGTCACCGGGGCGGAGGGCTATTACAACACCACGCTGGACTATGGTGACGGCTGCACCACCATGACGGACGGCAAGGGCATTCACCGTTATTACTATGATCCTGACGGCAATATTCTGCGGGAAGCAGCGCCGGACGGCAGTACCACCACGTATGAATGGGATGAATTCCATCACCTGCTGGCCCGCCACTCCCCTGCCGGGCGGGTGGAGAAATTTGAATACGCCGCCGCACACGGTCAGTTAAGCCGCTATACGGCGGCAGACGGCGCGGTGTGGCAGTACCGCTATGATGAGCGCGGCCTGCTCAGCAACATCACCGACCCTGCCGGGCAGACGTGGACGCAGCAGTGCGATGAACGCGGCCTGCCGGTGAGTCTGGTATCGCCACAGGGCGAAGAGACCCGGCTGGCGTACACCGCTCAGGGGCTGCTGTCGGGGATATTCCGCCAGGATGAACGGCGTCTGGGCATAGAGTACGACCACCACAACCGGCCGGAAACACTCACCGACGTGATGGGCCGCGAACACCACACCGAATACAGCGGCCACGACCTGCCGGTGAAAATGCGCGGTCCTGGCGGGCAGTCAGCCACTCTTCAGTGGCAGAAACACCATAAACTGAGCGGTCTTGAGCGGGCGGGAACCGGGGCGGAAGGATTCCGCTATGACCGCCACGGCAACCTGCTGGCGTACACGGACGGTAACGGTGTGGACTGGACAATGGAATACGGCCCGTTCGATTTGCCGGTGGCGCGAACGGACGGCGAAGGTCACCGCTGGCAGTACCGCTATGATAA